>DASWTP010000287.1:0-2788 GCA_036402075.1 Chryseosolibacter sp.
CAACTCTGTGAAAGAGGCGGTTACAAAAACCGGAGCTGATGTTTCGATTATTTTCGTTCCTCCTGCATTTGCCGCGGATGCTATTATGGAAGCCGCTGAAGCAGGCATTAAGGTCATCGTGGCAATCACGGAAGGAATTCCGGTGAAGGACATGATGGTCGCAAAGAAGTATATTCAGAATAAAGGAATTGTTCTAATTGGTCCGAACTGTCCAGGGGTTATCACTCCAGGTGAGGCAAAGGTTGGTATCATGCCGGGCTTTGTTTTTAAGAAAGGCCGCATTGGAATAGTTTCAAAGTCCGGTACCCTTACTTATGAAGCTGCCGATCAGATTGTGAAAGCTGGTCTCGGGGTTTCGACAGCAATTGGAATTGGTGGAGACCCGATCATTGGAACACCAACAAAAGATGCGGTTGAAATGTTGATGAACGATCCGGAGACTGACGCGATTGTCATGATCGGTGAGATCGGAGGAAATTATGAGCCCGTTGCAGCGCGATGGATCAAAGAGACTGGAAATAAAAAACCTGTCGTAGGATTTATCGCAGGACAGACAGCGCCTCCGGGAAGGCGCATGGGTCATGCTGGTGCGATCATCGGGGGAGCGGAAGACACCGCGGCTGCGAAGATGAAAATTTTAAGGGAGTGTGGCGTGCATGTGGTAGAGTCTCCGGCAGAAATTGGTGAGACGATGTTGAAGGTGTTGAAGAAGTAGAGCAAGACTCGTAGCTCGGCTCCACTACAGTGCCCTGGAGTTTCGATGTTAAGAAGCTCTTGAAATAGAATTTAGAAGTGCGCATGTTGAAGAAATATGCGCACTTTTTATTTTGTCCTACAAGCGGCTCGCGGACGCGCGGGTTGGTCGGTATGCGTAGAAGAATAATATCGGACAGTCAACACTCAATATTGAACGTGGAATTAAAAGTTAGAGCGTTGGTGCGTGTGATCCTTAATAAATTTTTTTCGCCAACTTCAACATTGGTCATTGAATGTTGAATGTTCGATATTTTCGTTGCATTCCTACATCGACCGAAGTGTCCAAACCGCTTTACCGGGTAGGTGGGGATGTCCGGATCTCCTCTTCTAAGCGTTTGTTAAATTCATCGATGCCCGAAATGACAGTAACATCTTCGGGTGCGTTCTCAACGTTGTCGTTTACGAAAAGAACTTCAACAAAAATGCTTCTGAACATGTACATATAGATCGTACGTCCGTCCTTCCATCGCGAGCCAAGGCTAATCCCCCTCTTCTTCACAAAGTTCGCCTGTGACTCAACACTCAATCGCTTAAAGAAAAATTTCGTTATCATACACTCATCCCTGCGAAAGGACTAATCACAAAGCGCACCAAAGTAAAAAGCCTCAAATTCAGTTGAATTCGAGGCTTTGGGCTTGGGTTAAATTCTCATTCTGGGATTAAATCCCAGTTCAGAGAAGATGATTTGCTAGGTTTGCAAGTTCGGACCGCTCGCCTTTTTCAAGTGTAATGTGTGCGTAGAGTTCGTTGTCTTTTAGTCGATCAATGAGTGTCGATAATCCATTACTCTGTGAATCGAGATAAGGAGTATCGATCTGGTAGATGTCGCCCGTGAAAATGATCTTCGTGTTTTCCCCCGCGCGTGTGATGATGGTCTTCACCTCATGCGGTGTTAGGTTGTGGGCTTCATCAACGATGAAACAAATATTCGACAAGCTTCTTCCGCGGATGTATGCCAGCGGTGTAATCACCAGCTTTTCCTGATTCACCATCTCCGTGATTTTCGAATACTCCTTATCGGTTTCGCTGTACTGATTCTGAATAAATTTCAAGTTGTCCCACAGCGGCTCCATGTAGGGATTCACTTTCGACTTTATATCACCTGGCAAGTAACCGATGTCTTTGTTACTGAGCGGAACGATTGGGCGCGCAAGATAAATCTGCTTGTACTCGCGCTTTTGCTCAAGCGCGGCAGCAAGCGCCAACAGCGTTTTACCGGTACCAGCAACACCCTGAATGGATACAAGCTTGATTTCAGGTTTCAGCGCGGCATGAATCGCGAAAGTTTGTTCAGCGTTACGTGGTTTGACGCCATACACCGAACGCTTTTCAACATGCTCGAGCATTTCATTCAGCGGATTGTAGTATGCCAGTGCTGATTTTTTTCCGCTGCGTAAAATATAGTAGTGATTTTTAACTACTTCATTTTTGCCCAGTATATCCGTAGGCTGACAATACCCTTTTTCATACAGTAAGTTGATCACATCGGAATCAACATCTTCGATGATTGTCTTGCCGGTGTAGAGCGAGGAGATATTCTGAACCTTACCAGTGGTGTAATCTTCCGCCTGCAGGCCAAGTGATTTTGCTTTGAGACGAAGGTTTACATCCTTCGATACGATGATGACGCGCTTGTCTTTCTCTTCTTTTTGTAATTGAAGTGCACTGTTGAGGATTCGGTGGTCGGCCTTTACTTCATTGAAGACTTTGTTTGCATCGATGGCACTGTGCATGTCCATCAGCACTTTGAATTTTCCCTTGCCTTTTCCGTTGATTGGATTCCACTGGTGGAGGAGTTGGTCTTTGGCAAGTTTGTCGATGAGGCGGATGAACTCGCGGGCCTCGAAGTTTTTTGTATCATTTCCTTTCTTGAAGTTGTCGAGTTCTTCAAGAACCGTTATTGGAATGCCTACATCATGTTCGTCAAAGTTAAGGATGGAGTTGTGTTCATAAATTATTACAGACGTGTCGAGTACGAAGATCTTCTTCTCCTTCTTGGTGGTTTTAGACATGCTTCACAAAGAACTTGGTT
>DASWTP010000288.1:0-3155 GCA_036402075.1 Chryseosolibacter sp.
GAGGCGTGGAGGAATTTTCAAAATACAAAGGCAGTAACCGCAAAGGGTGCGAAGGTGTTTATTTCTGGCTTGGAGGGTGATGGGTTTGAACACGAGGAGAATGGCTGCGAGGTGGGTGCCCTGACTTAAGCACGCAAAGGGGTGTGTAGTCGCGCTGGCGCTTGTGGAAGAAAGAAGGCGACACGGGTGTTTATGTCAGGTACATTCTTCTTATTCGATTCGCTGCTTGATTTTAAAATTTTACTGCTATATTAGCTTAACAAAATATAAGCAAATGGGGAAAGAATTCTTAGGCGAATTTGAAGAGCTGGTGTTAACGATGGTAGCTGCGTTACAGGAAGATGCGTATGGAGCTGCGATCACGGATGAAATTGAGGGCCGGCTCAAGCGGGATGTAAACCTGAGTGCAGTGCATGTTACGCTTTATCGCCTCGAAGACAAAGGTTATTTAAAATCAAAATTAGGTGGTGAAACTAAAGAGCGTGGTGGACGGAGGAAACGAATTTATACGGTGACGAACACGGGGATGGCGACTCTAAAAGCAATGAAGGAGGCCAGAGTTGACCTCTGGAAGATGATCCCGCAATTGAAATTCATATAGAAATGGCGAAGCAAGATTATCCTGGATGGATCTTGTGGGTTCTGCAGCGAACGTGTCCTCCAGACCTTGTTGAGGAAATCGAGGGAGACCTTCTTCAGCGGTTCAGACGGGAATCACCTAAGATCGGACTGAGAAGGGCGCGATGGCGATTTATAATTTACGGTCTCTCCTTTCTTCGTCCCGGAATTTTGCTACGAAATAAGTTTTCATTCGATATAATTTCTCTTAGCATGATCACCAACTACATTACAATCGCTTTCCGAAATTTCAACCGCCAACGCGCCTATACGCTGCTTAACATTATCGGACTAGCGCTAGGAATGACGGCGAGCGTCCTGATCTTTCAGTATGTGAAGTATGAATCGAGCTTTGACAAGTTTCATTCCCGAGCCAATGATATCTATCGCATTCAATATAACGGATGGCGAAACGGGCAACTGAATTTTGAAAGCGCGGTGGCAGTGCCGGCAGCACCGGCTGCCCTGAAGAGTAACTTCCCAGAAGTTGAAGCGTTCACAAGATTCCTGCCTATTGGCGGTGTCATTAGCTATGATGCGCCCGGGCAAGAGCCTGTCGTATTTCGGGAGGATCGTATGCAGTTTGCAGATACGTCACTTTTCAACGTGTTCGATTTCCAGCTGCTGAAAGGAAATGAGCGAACCTGCCTCAAGGGAACGAATAAGATGATCATTTCCGAAAATGTTGCAAAAAAATACTTTGGTTCTGATGATCCTATCGGGAAGCAATTGACCCTTCACAGAGGTGACGCCAATGTTTTTGAAGTGAGTGGTGTTTTTGCCGATGTGCCGGAGAACTCACACATAAAATTTGATTTCCTGATATCGTATGAGACCATCAATGCATGGACTGAAAACCAGTCGGAGATTTCGTGGAATTGGTATGACTTCTATTCCTTTGTGCTTTTGAAGCCCGGAACCGATGTGAAGACGCTGCAGGCTAAATGGGATGATTACCTGGCGAAAGCCCGTGCGGAGGAGTGGAACAAACAAAATCGCAAGCAGGAGTTCATCCTCAGGCCTTTAACGGAAATACACCTTTATTCAAATTTGCTTTATGAGACTTCGCCACAAGACCTGCGCGATGGTGATGCCGTATACGCATTGAGTGTAATTGCCGTATTCATCCTACTGATTGCCTGGGTCAACTATATCAACCTGGCGACAGCGAGGTCTTTTAAGCGTGCGAATGAGGTGGGCGTGCGGAAGGTTGTGGGTGCTGCAAAAGGCCAATTGATAGGACAATTTCTAACTGAATCGTTTCTTTTGAACATTACTGCAGCGATCCTTTCGCTGGCGCTGGTGCGGGTTTTATGGGCTCCGTTTTCCGAATTGACAGGGTGGCAAATCCCATTGAATTACATGCTGGCAAAAGAATTCTGGATGATGGTCGTGGTACTATTTTTCGTTGGCGCACTCCTATCTGGATTTTACCCGCCGATCGTTTTGTCTTCATTCAAACCGGTGGTTGTGCTGAAGGGGAAAATTACAAAGTCAACTGCGGGCAATTATCTTAGGAAGGGCCTTGTTGTATTTCAATTTGCAGCATCGGTGTTCCTAATCAGCGGGTCCTTGATCGTCTACGATCAACTCGAGTACATGAAGAATAAAGACCTTGGCATCGACATCAAGGAGATGATCATCGTCGAGGGGCCTTCGGTGACGGATTCTCTATATGAATCGAAATACAAGTCATTTAAAACGGAAGTGCTTCGTATCTCCGGGGTAAAGGGCCTCACTGCATCGACAAGTATTCCCGGAGAAGAGAATTATTGGACCACTGGAATACAACGGATAAATGGCGGTCCTGAAGATTCGAATATCGTTACAACCATGGCGATGGATCATGACTATGTCCCCCAGTTCAACATTGCAATAAAAGCGGGGCGGAATTTTTCGGAAGCGTTTAATGATAAAAAAAGTATTCTGATCAATGAAGCGCTGGCGAAAGAACTTGAGTTTACCACTCCCGAGCAAGCGATTGGGCAGATGGTGAGGCATGGGGGTGATACGGTGGAGATTGTGGGTGTGCTGGCTGACTATCATCAAATGTCGCTCCGCGCGAAGGTTATTCCACATGCCTACAGGCTGAGCACGGCCTCAAGTTATTTTTCAATCAAGGTAGAAACAAAGGATTACCGCGAAGTCATTTCGAAAATTGAAGTTCCATGGAAGTCGTTTTTTCCCGGCAATCCACTTGACTACTTTTTCCTTGACCAATTCTTTAACAAGCAATATGATCGGGACAATCGCTTCAGCGAGGTGTTTACCATTTTCACGGTGATAGCCATTGTGATCGCCTCCCTGGGGCTTGTGGGGCTTGCGTCGTTTATGGCCATTCAGCGAACGCGGGAAATCGGTATCCGGAAAGTGTTGGGTTCGAGCGTGCCAAACGTAATCCTACTTTTGTCGAAAGGTTTTATGCAGCCTGTTGCTATTGCAATTCTGTTAGCGCTGCCGTTGTGCTGGTGGCTCATGTCTCAATGGCTCCACTCCTTCCCTTACCATACCGATGTGAATCCGGTTGTTTTTCTAAT
>DASWTP010000289.1:0-2192 GCA_036402075.1 Chryseosolibacter sp.
GGGGAGGTATCGTAGAAGAAGGTTGTTCGCGTGGTAACACCATCTCGCGTCTCTTCCTTGTAGTCGGGTACGTACCGATTTGTTAGAATAGTGTAATCACTCCAAAGACCGAAAGACTGCCGGCCAACAGAACAATTCAGGCACCCTACTGTTTCAACCTTTTTTGCGGTCAATGTAAATGTGTTCCCCACGTTTTTACTTGGATTAAATGACGAGGCAAGAAGCACGTTTGAATTGTTGAAGGTCTCTTCGGAGATTTGTTGCGAGGTTCCGATAGTCGCCACCACCGGTCTTACCGGAAACTGCTGGGGCATTATTGACGTTGGCGAGACGTTTGAGAATTTATAGACCGTTTTTCCATTTCCCGTTTGAGAAACGGTAACCATACCATAGCCGATGTGGTACCCGTGGCTGGTATACATAGGCGGATCAATTGTTGACGATCGGGTGACACCAAAATCATTTTCGCCAAGGAAGGCGCCAGTATGAAGGTAGTTATCGTTAGGTTTTTGAATAACATACGCTGCAGGATTTGCATGCAGTTTACCTTGCTCATAAGTAAATGATTTCGTGATTGCGTTGCCATTTCCGTCATTCGTTGTGATTGATTCAACGCGAAGACCCCCGATCAGGTCCGAGCTGCCTGACTGTTGATGGAGTCCATAGACGAATTCATTAAATCCCCCTGTAGGGTAAATGATTTTGGTCAAGACTCCGGCACGTGCTTTTGTCGCATTGACAGCCCTCGAATCGCCTGTACTCCAAACGGGGCTTGAAATCACGGGATTTGAAAAATCCTCCAACAAGCCATCATTGCCATTGTTGCCGTTATAGTATTCCCACAAGTCTCTTCCAAGTGAATAACGTCTTGGAAGCAATGTTGTATTATATTCAAACTGATGTTTTGGTTGTGTAAGGCCGGAGCAAGAAATTTCCTGCACCCACTTTAATCTAAGGCGCTTTTTATCCATATCAGTTCCGTACCAATCCGCCCCTGCACAAGCGGAGCACTCGTCCGATAAAAAATAGTCATAGTCCAACACAAATTTTTTACACAAAGCTCCTGCGGATATTTCGATCGATGCCAGGCTTTTTGCGCTCGTGTTGACTGCATTTACATTTGATATTGTGCCGTCATGGAAGGAAAGATCGCCACGTGCCGCCCCAGGAATAAAGTCTACTACCGTCAAACCAGAACTGGTAGTAATTTTTTTCAATCTTTTTCCGTTTACCACGGACATTGATAGAACCTTTCCGATCGAGGCAACCTCTCCTGAAATTTTGTCACCCATGTGGGCGCTTGTATTGTAATCCTTTTGTCTGAACATAACGGTATGCCCGCCACGATTTCCAAAAGAATATGTTTCAGTTTCATACTCATAGCTAACCCAATCCTCTCCGTTCACGGATTCGATCTTATAAAGCCACCATGACGTGGAAGTAGCTACGTCTCGTTTCGCTGACGTTTCTGAAGAATTGGAACAGGAAGTTTCCTTCGCCACTCCACCAAAGAAGTACTTAGTACCATCAGATCCTGTAATTTTCCAATTTGTAAATCCGGCATCCAATGGCTCAATTTTGAAGTCTGCCTCAGGAATCATGTGAATACCTCTGGTCGAGTCGAAGAAAAATTTTCCAGACTGGCCATTGACATTAAAAGTGAATAAGTCAGGCTGGGTATCGATATATCCTACCGATGCCTCGTAGTAGATCGAGGCACATCCTCCGTAGCTCGAGAAAGTATTGGGCGACCCTGGCTCTCCATCGCTCAATGGCGTGGACGCACAAGTATTAATTACTGAAGGATAGCCAAAGTCTTTATACCAACCAGTGCCAGCAAAAGGCGAATTAGCATCGGGCCTTCCTAATGAAGACCCTTCATCCGGTCCACCGTGCACAGTTCTTGTAATCATTCCTCCTGCGTTCAAACTCCAACCGAGCCCAACCCAGCTTGCTGTTTCGCTGACTTTTATTCCAGCGCTGTGGTAGCTTAGTGAGATTGGAACTGAAAGCGATCCCTCTTGTATCGTATAGATGGGAATGGATATTTCAGGAACTCCAGTATGGTAGCTTACTGGAATGTCCCCATATTTTCCAAGAGAGGCCGCATTAGGTGTCGGAAAGGCGGGCTCTTTTACCTGGGCGACAAGTGCTCCAGTACAAAAAAGTAATAGTGTGGTTGAAATAAAGAA
>DASWTP010000290.1:0-9031 GCA_036402075.1 Chryseosolibacter sp.
CAATCGTAAGCCAGACCCCGAAATAAATCAGCAAGTCTGTCAGAAGCGCTCCTATAAAGATTTGCCACGATAACGAAGTATGCCAACCGGGTGCGATGTATGGAAAGGGAAAACCGCGTAAGACTTCTTTGTAGCCGTCAATTTCGACATACCACCACTTGGTTATAGTCGAAAACGAAATGATGGTCAATGGCAGAACAAATTTCCAGGTTAAGGTCTTCATGGTGCTACTCACATCGGAATACGTTATTCAATCTCGGTAATTTCGAAAGTTGGCGGCTGTCCAAGCGCTCTAAATCGGGCGAGACATAGCTTCGCCAAATGAAGGTCGGCTCCCTTGATTCTGAACGAATAATCGTAAGTCGTTCCAGCTTCATTGCTCTTGGTGTTATCCCAGACGTATACGTTTCCCTGTTCGTCCAATACAGTGAGGAAATCGCTCAAAATATCTTGCCACTCCACCCGTTCTGCGACATCGGCAAGACTAGCGTAGACTTCCACTTCGATGGTTGCACTATTTCCGATTCGTTCCGTCAGAAATATCATCGCTTCTTCAATCGTTAATTCGTTTGATTGGCACGAGCTACTCTACAGGAATAGCATAGTGTTTCATCAGCTCCTTGAGTTCCTTTTCATTAGCTTGGCTGTCAGAATATTTTACTTCTGTCTTATCCTTAAGTATGATCCTGGAAGCGGTGAGTGGTCCTGTTTCAATTTGAAATCGTTCAATCTTTTCAATCTCTATCGTTTTTCTGTTGAGAATGCCTTCGTTAATGATGAGCTTGCGACCGATCACTTCGAAGTAGTTTCTTCTTACTATCATATGCACGAATGTAATCAGGCCGATACCTGCTGCGCTTCGGAGAATCCACTTGCCTGGTTCGGAGGAGCTCCTGGTAGAGAGGAAAAGCATAAAAGCAATCCATAACACATGGAAGATGTAGGTTTTGATCGGTCGTTTGATTACTTCTTTCATGCAAAATGATGTTTACGATTTCTTGATGCCTCTCAGGTCTCTTATGAAGCGCCTGACGATAACGACATCGAGCAATACAAACACAAGTGCGAGCAAGCCGAAGTAAATTGTTTCACGCGTGTTCATGTTTTTGTACTGGGGTCTCACGATCTTTTCGTACAGCAGAATAAAGTAAATAGACGCAAGAGCGGATGTTAATATGAGCAAGATAGCCAGACCGATGTTAGCTAAGATTTTCATTGAGTGGGCTTTTATGCAAAGGTAGTGATAATCTGGTTTCCTGACGCTTGATTTAGGGCGTTCAATGCTATCGATTTGTAAACTCCATCATAAAGGTCTCTCCATCCGAAAGAATTTCTTCGGCATCTGAGAACTTCTCATTTTCACCAATGATCTTAATGGCGTGCTTTCCCTCAAAGTAGTAAGATGCGGAATAAACTGTCTTGATGAGCTGCCCGGATTTCCACTCTTCTATGACTACCATTGCTTTGCATAATTGCCGGCCCTGATAGTAAAAAGTGGTCTTATAGAATAGATCAGTTGATACTTCATGTCTTACCCTGTATAAGCTTGCGTTGTCTGCCAGGGTGTACGTTGAATATCCACCAATATTTTTGCCGTGTTTATTGAACAGCGTGCCTTCGCTGATGCCCTCTTTTAATCCTGCTACATTGTTATCAATCAGTGTCGACAGGCTGTCGATCATATTGACTTTTTGTTCTACATGCTGTGCGTGTGTTGTGAGCGTTACGACTGCATATAAGCATGCGAACAGCAAACTTGTTTTTAATGGCATAGTGTTGGATTGATTTTATTTAACTTGATCGTATACACTTTCGTTATTTTATCGATACTTATTGGTAGCGCACCGTCAGGTCTAACGATGTCAGAAACCGTATGGTGAGTGCAAGCACTGCGTGCGCCAATATTATTTGAATGCCATAGCTTGTTTATCCGCGATGATAGTATTATCTGCATTTCAAACCTATTAAGTCCCTTTGCTTGCAACCTCATTCGGCTTTTTTTTACATTATCCAAATTTGCTGGTGCTTCTTAATTGCCCAGTGGGTGGGTGTTTTTCCAGGCCGGCTCCAGGGTAAAAGTAATAGAAATGTTTTCTACCAGCTGCGTTACGATATCATTATATATGCCAGGATTGTCAGGGGTTGACATCGTTGGCTGGCTTCGGTTAGTGCTACACCCGAAGAAATAAAAAATGCCCAGGATCAGTATTGCTATACAGCGTGTCATTGCGTCAGCTTGAGAATTTTACAGCTGCCGCGCACTTCTTCCGCGTGCAGCAATTTCCAGGAAGATAACGACCAGCGCGATAACGCCCAGCACGATGGTGCCAAAAAGAATATTCATTGCTTTCACTGTTATAAGATCGCGTGCAATAGTTTCTTCATCAACATTGTACACGAGGCCAATGGCGTGCTCCTTGAGCGCATCGAGATCGGTAAAGTGCTTAATTTTTTCTATGTCTTCGTATCTTGGTTTTGGATTTTGCACAGGGAAATACGCAAGGCTGCCCGGAAGAATGCTCCATGCCCAGGCGATCAATGCTACCAGACATGCAACAAGGAAAAATAGAATTGTGATTCTCATAATAATGTTTGTTAGTCGGCTTTCCGAGCTTCTGCAATCACGTTCCATGCAAGGGGCGCCATGGCAATAGTAATCAGAACTCCTTTAACAGTTTCTTTGTAGTATTCAGGCTGATCGGCTCTCAGTAGCCAGATTTCATTGTTTATGATATATGCAACCAGGAATGCCAGATTGGCAAGGGCGCAAAGAACAATCGGGTAAAATAGATTTTGTGATTTCCAATACACCTCGTTCAAGAATAAATTAAAGATCGTTCCACCGAGAATGTCGTCATACCAAAAACCATAAAATAACGCGGTGGCTATACTGGCTTTTTTGAACCCGATCTCTTTGGCCAGGCCATTCAAAAGAAAACCCTGAAAAATAAAAATTACGAGGACAGGGTACAAGACTTGATTGGCCACGTTCATCCAATTTGCTGCTGACCTCACATAAAGATTGTGATCTACAAACGGACCGATGACCGTGTGGTTCATGATGCCGGCCTTGGCGATGTTGTGGAGAATGAAAGTCCCGATGCAGAAAACTGACAGCCCAAACACGAGTAATAGATTAGTCTGTAGGCCGCTGAAGTTGCTGATATTCCTTCTGACCTGTTCCTGGTTGTCGTCTTTGCTCGTCACAAAAAAAGCCACCATTGATAAAAGCAATAAAGTGATGTACAAAATATACTTGTGTGGTATCTCATCGTACCACAGTTCCGGATTTACGTAGGCATAAAACAGGTGGTAAATAATATACTCAGCGGCCAGAAGGCCAAACCCAATCAGGAGGCCTCTCTTTGAAAATGAACTTGTATTTGCCGATACCATAACGCGTGGCTTCTTAAGTGTCTTAATACGAAAGTGATCGGTTCATACACGGTGCATTTCAGCGGCACCCACCAGGTCCTGAATCTTATTCTCAAGATTGTTTAGCTGCGCCACCAGCAGTAAGGTTGGGATCAGGTCAAACACGATCAGCCACAGCGTCAGCTCCCGCAAGCTTTCCCAGTCGGCCGCGTTAATAAATTTAATGGCTAGTCCGAGGGGAAAGAAATAAAGCAATATAAATGTAAACATGGCCTGCAAGCCAAGTTTGTAGCGCACATCAATCAAGGTCTTGTGATCGGTACTTGAGACTTGCCCGTCTATGACAATGGTAAAAAAATTCCCTTCAAAAAAGCGAATGGGCAAAACAGACGAATTTGTCTGCATAACCTTAAATTTTCCTTCGCTGCTGTTAATCTTTCCGACCCAAGGCTTGTTCGTGTCAGCAGTGAGGTTTCCGACCCACGGATTGAATAGTGTATCTACCCGCTCTACGTCCAGCCGGATCCGGGTAAACGTGTCCTGGAAGTTGTTATTGGTTTGGTACGTCTTTTTCCAAATGGTGATCATGCTCAATTTGCGGATGGTTCGTGTTTGAATCGTAATGTGTGGAATGATTTCAGTAGCCAGGTTTTACGAGCAGCTTGGCAGGACGTCAATGGTAAACCGCGTGTAGGCAGGATTTCTGGTTTCACCTTTTGGGCGAAAGTCCGAAAAAGAATATGGGTGTGTAGTTTCATTGGGTCTTGAGCAATGCTTTCACCAGTGCAAGTGCAAATCCAAATTAGTCAATTATTATTACACCTCATGAAGGAGTCAATTACTTTCTCGGATTGTTCATACTGGGGATCAATGGGCACGCCCGTGATGAGGCGGTGACAGTCCTCTTTTGTTGTAGCATACTTGTCGAGGGCAGTAAGGCCTTCGTTGATGAGGGCTTTCCACTTTTGAAAAGCGCCTTCTTTTTTCTCCATCATTACTTCATAAGTATAGTCGTTGAACATCTTGCCGAGTTCAATGCAGTAGTATTCCTTTATACTTGAATACATGATCCAAAGCGTGCCGTACGCTTTCGATGAATCCTGGAGATGCTCGATGTCGCGCCTCATCATCCTGGCATGGACTTCAGCCATGTCGAAGTAGAGTCGTTGCTTATCGAGTTCTTTTTCATCCCTGGTCATTGTTGCTGAGGATGCCTTGATGAAGAAAGGAGCGACATAAGCCTTTTCGAGGAGTCGGCCGCGGTCGCGTTTCTTTTTTGGTACATCGAGAACGGATTGTAGCCCAACCTGTGCGGAAGCCTGCAGTCCCACTTCCTTATTCAACCTTTTTAGCTGGTCAGTTGGCTTTCCCTTGAAGTCAGCATATACAATCCTGGTTTCCTTTGTCCATCCTTTTAGGTTTTGATCCTCTGTTTTCATAGGCTGCCCAGGTACTATGAAAAAAGAGCAAACGAGCACTGATACAAGGAAAATTCTTGTCATAATTTTTAATTAAAGATGCATCCGAGGCAGATGTTCCATAAGCACGTGCGTTATTGTGAGGAAATTATCCGACTCCTGTCGTTGATGTTCGATATTTTAGTGAGTGTCCAATCTGATTTTTCTGTATCTGAGTTCATGCTGTATCGGACAAGGCCAATTCCACGGGCCAGGTAATTGTCGCCATTGTAAACTGTTTCGCTTGAAAAAAATGGAATAAACCTGTGCCTTGCGCTGACAGTTATTTCAGATTTAAATACAAGGACGTCCACTTCCTTGTTATTAAAATATCATTTTGTCTTCGCGCAGGAATGTTTGCCTGGAAGTCATATTGCCTAAATAGTTTCCACTCACAATTCTCATGCGGGTTAGCGAGCCACTATACTTTTTGCCATCGTCAGTATTTATGGACTCAAGAATTTCGGCCTTGTCCTTCACAAACACATCACTAAGTGAGTCTGGTTGTCGATACAGATACGCCTCGAGGTGTTCAATGCCATTAGCTGTTATTCTGAATTTGTCGCTGCTGGTTTTCTCATTGAGTGAATAGGATTCCATAAGGAGATATACCCCATCGTTTTCCCGAACCAGTTGTTGCTCCACAAAATTGAATTCATTTGCATGCTTGTTTTTGAATGTAAACAGTTTTCCGCTTGTCAGACTGTCTGCCGGATACTCGTAACCCAAAAGCCGTTGTATCGGTTCTTTTTTGTTGGAGCAAGCGGTTACAAGTGCGGCAATGATCAAACAGGAGAAGACCCTGACAAGTGTCGCCAAGTGAGATGCTGAATGGCGTGAAAGATTCGGATCTGGCGTAGGGGCAGCAGGTTCTAGTCGTGCAAGTGAAGTCAGCATTCTGTAACAAGTGAGAGGTTGATATGAAAGATAGCACTTTTGCCGCCATCTATAAAAACTCTGGACTTGTTTCGTTTTCTGCCTCAGCACAGTGCGTTACTGCGCGATATGACGCGACTGTGCCGTTACATTAAAATTTCGAGCGTTGGTCTTATTTAGTAAGCGGTTGCTTTAGCCTTTCCGATCAAAGTTGAAGACCTGCGAGCTCGGCCTCGATGTTAGCCCTGGCTTTCTCCTCATACAGGTCTGCAAAGGCTTTGGTCTTATAGATCGAGTCCATGGCGAGGAAATGCTTTAACACTTTTACCCTGCCACGATTATAAATAATATCCGGGTAAATTGAATATTCTTTCCTGATCTGCCTGGTATATTCTGCGTAGCGTGCGGAGTCAGAGCCGAGGATGGAAAGGTCAGCATCAGTAAACAAGTTTGTCTGCACATCACGTGGCTCGTGCTTTTTTGTGGTCAGTATTAGCTGGCTGCAAAAATCAATGCACATGGCTGGAAACCCAATGGCTTTAAGCCGCTTGACTGCTATCGCTGCACTTCGCTCTTCATTATCGCTTTTCAAACTGTTGTAGATGATGTCGTGATAACTAATGGCGAACACGATGGTATCCCAGTTGTCAAACTGCGGCTGGTGGATGATCAGTTCGGCTAACATGGAATCCAAATGTGAGATCGTGTGGTAGTGCCTCCGCGATCCCGAATAGTTCTTTTCAATTTCCTCCCACATAGCCTGTTGAACATCGGCCCTGCTTGTATACTTCGAAATGGCTTGAAAAAATTCCAGTTTGATCACTTGTTTTGTGCTTTTCGTGTTAATCCCAATCCAAAATTTATTATGAACAGCAGTTGTGCGACCAAAAATGACATTCCGTTTAACGAAGAGAAGTTGACAGTGCGTTCCCTGTTTATCATCAGCTGTCGGATTATGGACGTCTGAACCTCGCTCACTGCCTGTGACTTTAGGAACCATTTTCCGTCACTAAAAAAAACCGTCAGCGTTGCGAGCGTTATGATGACATGCGCCCAGGAAAGATAGGTGCTGAAAAGAAACCGGTTCGTGATCCGATAAACAATAAAGTACGCCACCAAAGCAAGCGCCATCAGATACAGTGCTGTGATCCCATCAATAAAAATAGTTGTACCGATAGTGAGCGCCAGGCTCTCGCCCCACCAAAAAATGGAAACAACCAGGAGCAGCAATGAGAACGGAATAAAAAGTGATTCGGGATTTCGGATTGAGTCTTTCACGTGGGTCTTATTGATAGGAACATTATTCAACGAGCGTTTATCGCTCGGGACGTACGAATTGCTTCTTGTAAAGATAGTACGTTTCATTGTCAATATATTCGAGCCCACTACGGTTTCGCTTAAGGTTTGACTGCTTTTGTTCTTTGGATTCCAGTTCGGCTTTGTCGATGTAATAGCTACCTTTTTTGCATCGGATTAGCGCGACCAAGGTGACGTCAGTCCTTTGCCTGATCGATTCGTGATCGGAAAATACGTTCGTTGTAAGAATTAGTCCGCCTCGCCTAACATATCGTTCACAGTACCGGATGAGTTTGCCGCTGAACAATGAGAGGAGAAGGTCAAACGATTCATCGCTGATCCCAATATCGTTTTGAAAATCATTGCCGATGAATCTCCAATGCGCAGATCGCTTATATGTCTTCCTGTGATTAATTAAGTCATTTACGCCAGCCTCATTCTTAAAAAACTGCATTGCCTGCTGGCTTTTGTCTACGTACACCACGTGCTGAAAGTAGAAGGACGGAGTTACGTGAATTGCACAGCCTGGATACAAAACGGTGTCAGGCTTGAACTCACGCTGCAGCAATTTAAAAAGCCCCGAGCGCTCGAAACCGAGGGACGCATAGAGTTGATCGTATTTGTCAGCAGTTGATTTCACCCGTTTGTCGTTAACTGCAGCACGCGCATTCGTTCGTTGTTTACTATCGTTAATACGGTTTCTCCCCGTCTTTATTTAAAATCTTAATGGCAGACCATTGTTTGTTTGTAGTCTTTAATTGATAAATCATTCGGTAGTCGCAGGAGCAATCGCATCCAAAGAGCGTGTCGCTCGCATACCCGTAAGTAAGTAGCAATGTGTCTCTCTCCACTGCAGCCGAACCCGCGAAATCGAGGCAACAGTCGGCTATGAAATCGAAAGACACGGTAGCGGAATCATCGTTGATGACCTCCAACGTGTCGTAAGGGTACCAGTCTTTATATTTTAGAAGCTTTTCCTGGCTGAGATACCGACCTTCTTCCGGAATACAGAGCAATTGACAACGGGAGGTATACCAGTTATTCCGATCATATTCGCACGAAAGATTAAGGAATGAACACGTAAACAGCAGGAGATGAGACACTGTGAGAGTTTTCCTTATCCTGTCTGGTTTTGTCATACATGCAGGTTTAGCCAGCGAAGGTCTAAAGCTAAATGTTTTTTTAGTCTATTCGAAAAATTGGAAGCGTTGGGGTGGTCAGAGACATCATGAAAATAAAAAAAGTCGCAAACTCCGTGCGACTTACGATCTATGGTAGACGGATTTACTATTTTTTATATGCCGCAAAGAATGTTCGGGTTCTCGCAATTGCCTGCGGCAACGAAAGAAAGGTTTGATTTTTACCGGAGGCATCCAGCAAATAGGTGCTCCAAAGGAGCGAATGATTGTTGTCGAAAGCTTTGCAAAGCACAGCGTATCCTTTGGATGCTTCGTCTGGTTTTACAAAGAATTTTACCGTAAGACCGTTAAGGCTTAGTTCTTCGGTATGAATTTCTGGAGCGTTAACTTCTATCATAGGTTGTGTCTACAAGCGAGTCGGGTATAACATCATAATGATTGAGTGGCTCAATTCCCTTGAACCGATGGTCGATCTCAAACTGCATTACGCGGGAGAGGTCGATCGATATCAATTTGTTTCTTACTTCATCATTAACAAGCACGCGATGGTCGGTAATACCAACAATCCTGACAAAATGGGGTTGCCACAGTTCGCCAATAAGCCGAAAATGGACGCATACCCCGGGTCCGTGTTCCAATATGTCGATGAGTGTTTGCTTCAGTAACGTTACTGAATAGGTTGTTTTTTTCACATTCGCATCTTCCCACCGCATAAATACAAATAGTCCGGGACATAAAAATTTCGTGCCAACATAATTATCTTATATGAGAAGTGCCGGAACCGTAGTAGGTACGCGAGTGGGGAAAAATTACCATATATGATAATTAGCGGAGATAGCCGTTGGGTTGTATTTTTACTCGCTAAATAAAGAACGTGCGTAAAATTTC
>DASWTP010000291.1:0-6184 GCA_036402075.1 Chryseosolibacter sp.
CCCATATGAACAATTATGCCTCCCCAAACACTCTTAGTTTCGTAGGCTACAACGCCCAGGATGTAACCGCCAAAAATTGAACTCATTGCTTCGCCCGCGGGCTTTCCGAAATGAAGCACGCAATAAATTACCGCCATGGTAATCACCGCAGATCGGCCAAGGAATTGGGCCATCGCCAGCACAAGAAATCCACGGAAAAAATATTCTACCGTGATAAAGTCCAGGCCGTACGCTATCTCGTAAATGGCAACCGTCACCCACTCGTCAACCCCCAGGTGGAGATGAGCACCCGTCACTTTATACATAGGGTACTGGCGTATGAAGGCTGGGTTATATGATGCGGCAATTACCAGCGGAAGCATGATCAGCAGCATGATAAAATACGGTCGCGCGTCAAATTGCTGTGAGCTTAGCCCGTAACGGTGACCTTCATGCTTATCATATGCGTAATAAAAAATAAGGATGGGAATAAAGACGGTAACGAAACTAATCCCGTTCATCACCACTTTGTAAAGCCAATATTGGATGCGCGGATTTGACAGGTAGTTGAGTACATCGTCAAGGTAGGGGAGGCTCGCATCGAGCGCAAGAATCGCGACTCCGAATAGCGACTTCGTCCAGAACAATTTGTCGGAAAAGATGCTCAGCCGTTTCTTGAAGAACGCAAAAATGAAGATGGCACCAAAGTAAGGAATGCTGTAAAAGATGAAGTACGCAAAATATTTCGTGAACCCGCCAAGGTATTCCAGGTATCGGTCTTCAAAGTCGACCGAATAATTTAAGACGATGCAAACTGCCAGGAGGAGAACAGTTGCCGCATATTGGCCCGCATGGAAATCTGTGCGAATATGATTGAGGAGAAATTTCCAGATCTTTTTCATGCCAACGACTGACGAATAAAAGTGAGTGTGACCAGTGTCATCAGGTTACCATTTTTTCAGATGCTGATAAACCTTGTGAATCGGGAGTCCCATCACGTTGAAGTAAGAGCCAGTGATTTTTTGAATGGCAACCATCCCGATCCAATCCTGGGCGCCATAGGCACCCGCCTTATCATAAGGTTTGTAGTTGTCAACGTAGAATTCGATTTCTTTGCGCGTAAGCGGCTGGAAGGTTACTTCGGTTGTATCGTCAAAACTTTCCTCCTTTTCCTTTGAAAGAATACAGACACCGGTCATTACCAGGTGTGTTTTTCCTGATAGGTCAGTGAGCATCTGAATGGCCTCATTCCGATCTGAGGGTTTGTTCATAATTTTGTCTCCGAGAATCACCACTGTATCGGCAGTAATAATGATTTCGTTGTGGATTTGTGGCCGGAAGAATTCTGCTTTTTTTGCCGCCAGGTATCGCGCTACCTGCTCCACCGGCATTTCTGCCGGGAAGTCTTCTTCAACATCAGGCTTTTCAATGGTGAAGGTAAAGCCTGCTTCCTTCATCAGGTATTGCCTTCTCGGTGACGAAGATGCGAGGATCAGTGGCCGTTGAATCATACAGCAAAGGGTGAGTATATAGGTTCTCTGAATTCCTTTTCCTTAATTGAACTGAACAAGAATCCGCAGATAACTTTGGGGTAAAAGTAAGTCGACTTTTGCGGCATTGTAAATCCGCTGTAACATACTTTTTTCACATCGTCAATCGAGACCTCGTTCGTAATGATTGCCATCTGTGACTCTCCCTGCAGCACTCGCTTCAGGCAGTCGGAAAAACTGCGGTCAAAGTCGATGTTGTCGGATTGACGTTGCTGCTTTCCAGGGATTCCAAGGGCTCGTTCAATGATAAAATAATGCATGACCGTAAGATCGAGCTGTTTCACCTCGTCCGGGAAGTTCCAGCGCAGCTTTTTGATCGACTCCGGTTTGAGCCTGACTTTGTATGCATTGTCTTTGAACATCAGGCCAAAAGCCCACTGCTTTCCAGCGATGATTTCATTCAGCGTATCGCTATCCTCAACAGGCTTGATGATAAAATCATCTTCAAGCTTGTTCATGATCGATTCTTCATCAAAGCCAGGAAGGTTTTTTATTAACCGGTGCGTTGGCAGGATCCGGAGGTCGTCCGCCTCCGTGTTGGTCAGGTACATCAGGTGAAAATTGTAACCTTCACTTCCGGTGTGATCAACGTTCTCCTTCCGCTGTTTATGCATATGGAAAAGCGATCCTTCGTAGCGATGGTGGCCATCAGCCAGAATCACTGTTTTCGATTTCAGAGATGCCATGAATTTCCTGATCACTTCTGCGTCATGAATTACGGCTAACACATCGCGCACGCCCTGGTAATCTTCCGTTTCATAAATCGGGTTGACGATAGCCTGATCCATATATTTTTCCAGCTCAAATTCCGGATCGGTGTAAAGCCCATGCGTGGGGCTTACCTGGAGTTCTGTCTTTTCGAGTAATTCAATCCGGTCGTTAACAGCTTTCGGAATCGTATTCTCGTGCCGTAGAATTATTTTTTCATCGAAGTCGTGAATTCGGATGTGGCAGATGAAGCCTTTTCTCACGCTCGCCTTTGGTGCGCCCGCGAGCTTGAAGTACTGGTAGTAGACATAAATTCCCGGAAGTGCATCCTGCAAAATTACTCCGGTTTTTTTCCAGACTTCCAGCAAGTGGGATGCGCGGTCTGCTGCATCGGGTGGCCTGGGGACGGAAAGGTGAATGCTGTTGTGCGGGTTTTGATAGAGCGCTTTCCGCTGCTTTTCTGATACAACATCAAACAGTGGTGACGTCAGGTCATCAATGAAAGGGGTGAGGTCAGGGTTGTATCGCCAGGCTCGGAAAGGAAGGATTTGAGGCATTGAAATGTTTGTGGTTGTAGTTTGTAGTTTAGAGTTTGTGGTTTGATGCGATTGTTTTGAACAACAAACTACAAACTCAAGACTACAAACTTTAGTTAGTTCTGTTCTTTTTCCAGTGACTTACCTGTTGAGTTTGTGCAGATTGTTGTTTCGGTTTCGCGCTTCTGAGAAGTTCAACAGCAAGCAGTGAAGCCAACATTGTTTCCGTTTCTGTTGGTTTTTCCTGAAGCACTTCCGCTTTGAAATAGTTTTCAACAAAACGTGTGTCGAAGTTTCCGCTGCGGAACGCATCATGGTGCATCACGAAGTTGCAGAAGCCCAGGGTGGTTTCCAGGCCTGTGATCTCGTACTCATTAATCGCCCGAATTGTTTTTTCAATTGCAGCTTCACGGGTGTCAGCATGGCAGATCAGCTTGGCAATCATCGGGTCATAGTAAAACGGGATATCCATCCCTTGTTCAAACCCATCGTCCACACGGATCCCGTGACCCTGTGGACGCTTATAGGTCTTAAGCGTTCCAATATCGGGAAGAAAATTGTTTGCCGGGTCTTCGGCATAAACGCGAACTTCAACAGCATGGCCTTGTATCCGCAAATCGTCTTGCTTTACCGGGAGTTTCTCGCCCTCGGCAACTTTAATCTGTAATTTTACAAGATCGAACCCGGTGATTTCCTCCGTCACAGGATGCTCTACCTGCAAGCGTGTATTCATTTCGAGGAAATAGAAATTGAGCTTATCATCAAGAATGAACTCCACTGTGCCGGCCCCATAATATCCGCAAGACTTTGCTACGTTGATGGCTGCTTCGCCCATGGCTTGACGTTTCTCCGGGGTGAGAATAGAGGAGGGCGCTTCTTCAACAACTTTCTGATGCCGTCTTTGAATAGAGCATTCGCGCTCGAAGAAGTGGATCACGTTTCCGTGTTTATCTCCGAAAATCTGAAATTCGATGTGACGCGGTTTGGTTATATATTTTTCAATGAACACAGATCCATCGCCAAAAGCTGAGGTGGCTTCACTGATAGCGCGCTCCATTTGTTCCTGGAACTGTTGTTCGTTCTCAACAATCCGCATTCCCTTTCCACCGCCACCCGCGCTCGCTTTGATCAGGACCGGGTAGCCAATCTTTGCTGCAATCTTTTTCGCCTCGTTCACATCTGTGATCGGCTCTGAAGTTCCCGGCACCAGCGGCACATTGAACTTCGCTACGGCTGCTTTAGCCGCAAGTTTGCTTCCCATCACTTCGATGGAAGCTGGTGACGGCCCAACGAAAATGATCCCGTTGTCATCACACGCTTTCGAAAAATCTTCATTCTCAGAAAGGAAGCCGTAACCTGGATGCACTGCGTCAGCACCGGTGGCTTTGGCAGCGGAAATAATCTTTTCAATGCGCAGGTAAGATTCTGAAGAAGGTGGAGGCCCGATCAGCACAGCTTCATCAGCATACCGAACATGAAGTGCATTTCTGTCGGCCTCGCTGTATACAGCCACCGTTTTAATGCCCAGTTCCCTGGCACTTCGCATGACGCGTAAGGCAATTTCACCACGGTTGGCAACGAGTAATTTTTGAATTTTTCCCATGAAAACGAGTAAAATGCAATGCTAACGATTATTTGGGTGCGGGCAAAGCAGGAGAGGTTTCAAGCTGCAAGCTTCAAGCTTCAAGCCCAGTCTATCCAGATTTTTAAGGTGATCTCCATCATCAGACGATTCGAATAGGTTTGATAGGCCGGCCTCGACTTGCAGCTTGCAGCTTGAAGCTTGCAGCCCTGACTAAATACTTACGCTATTGAGGTTCCTGCCGCTCTCAAAAAATAGAATTTTTCCTTATTTTTGCGGGAATGATTTAACCTAATTGACGCAATGGTAGACTTATTTGAAAAGCTAAAGATGGAAGCCGGTCCGCTGGCCAAATACTCACATCTTCCTGATGATTATTTCTTCTTCCCGAAACTGGAAGGTGAAATCGGCCCGAGAATGAAATTCAACGGCAAGACTGTGCTGAACTGGAGCTTGAACAATTACCTCGGATTGGCAAATCATCCTGAAGTGCGGAAGGCTGATGCCGAAGCAGCTGCTCAGTACGGAATGGCCCTTCCAATGGGTGCCCGTATGATGTCAGGTAACTCTGTTAATCACCTGGCATTCGAACGTCAATTAGCTGATTTTGTAAAGAAAGAAGACGCTATGCTCCTTAACTTCGGTTACCAGGGTGTTGTGTCGATTATTGACGCGCTCGTTGATCGCAAGGACGTGATTGTATATGATGCAGAATCACATGCTTGTATCATTGACGGGGTACGTCTCCATATGGGCAAACGCTTCGTGTATGCCCATAATGACATGGAGAGCCTTGAGAAGCAGCTTCAGCGCGCCACTAAACTTGCCGATGAGACAGGCGGTGGAATTCTTGTTATTACTGAAGGCGTTTTCGGAATGTCAGGAAAGCAGGGCGATCTGAAAGGCGTTGTCGCGCTGAAGAAGAAATACAACTTCCGTCTGTTCGTTGACGATGCACACGGTTTTGGAACTATGGGCAAGACTGGCGCTGGTGTAGGCGAAGAACAGGGCGTACAAGACCAGGTTGATCTTTACTTCTCTACGTTTGCCAAGTCGATGGCCAGCATCGGTGCATTTGTTGCCGGTGAAAAAAGAATTTTGAAATATCTCCGCTATAGTGTGCGGTCCCAGATTTACGCGAAAAGCCTTCCAATGCCGTTGGTCATTGGTGGTATGAAGCGTCTGGAGCTTCTGAAAACTAAACCTGAGCTTAAAGAAAACCTGTGGAAGGTGGTTCACGCCATGCAGAACGGTCTTCGCGAGCGTGGTTTCTACCTTGGAAATACTACTTCTCCGGTTACTCCTGTGCTTTTCAAAGGCGGTGTTGGCGAGGCGGCAAACATGTCGATGGACCTGCGCGAAAACTTTGGAATTTTCTGTTCGGTGGTGATCTATCCTGTTGTGCCTAAGGACGTTATCATGTTCCGCATCATCCCGACAGCAGCCCATACTTTGGCTGACGTGGAAGAGACTTTAACAGCTTTCTCCAAGTTGAAAGAGAAGCTTGACAGCGGGTTTTACAAGGAGGAAGTACTCGTGTCTGTAACCAAGGGAGTTTAAAAAAAATGCGTTTTTGGGTTGTTTTTAAAGGTTTTTATTTAATTTGGTCATAGGAAACTAAATTTTCAATCTAAAAACCTAATACAATGCAAAAATTTGAAGAGCTAAAGGCCCTTATTGCGTCACTTGAAGGTGATGCAGACAAGTTCTACAACAAGGGTAACAGCGCTGCCGGTACCCGAGTAAGAAAGGGTATGCAGGATCTTAAAAACCTTGCTCAGGCAATCAGATCTGAAGTTCAGGATATTAAGAACAAAGCTTAGGTCCTG
>DASWTP010000292.1:0-11962 GCA_036402075.1 Chryseosolibacter sp.
AAACCGAGACATGGCCAACATCACTTCCCTTCAGCAATACGAGGAACAATATCAGAAGAGCGTTGAGAACCCGGAGCTATTCTGGAGCGAGATTGCGAACGAGTTCATCTGGCGAAAGAAGTGGGATAAGGTTCTTGAATGGGATTTTCATAAACCGGAAGTCAAATGGTTTATTGGTGGAAAGTTGAATATCACCGAAAATTGCATTGACAGGCATCTGCCTGCGCGCGCCAATCAAACCGCGATTATCTGGGAGCCTAACAATCCGGCAGACGCAGCAAAAAAAATCACGTATCAACAGCTGCATGATGAGGTTTGCCGTGCCGCTAACATGTTGAAGGCGAACGGAGTTAAGAAAGGGGATCGTGTATGCATCTATCTTCCAATGATTCCGGAGCTCGCATATACAATCCTGGCTTGTGCCAGGATCGGGGCGGTTCACTCCGTTGTGTTTGCAGGCTTCTCGGCAAAATCGCTCATTGACCGGATCACCGATGCAGGTTGCAAAATCGTTGTGACTGCGGACGGTGGCTTCCGAGGCGACAAGACAATCAATCTAAAAGGTATAATTGATGAAGCTTTGGAGAAATGCCCCGAGGTGACAAAGACGATTGTGGTCGAGCACACAAAAACACAGCCACCAATGAAACCCAACCGCGATCAGTGGTGGCATCAGGCGATCGGCAAAATGGCTTCTGTTTGCCAGGCTGAAGAGATGGATGCAGAAGACTTACTCTTTATACTATATACCTCGGGCTCCACGGGAAAACCAAAAGGTATGGTGCATACTTGTGGCGGATACATGGTCTATGTTAATTATACTTTTCGGACTGTATTCCAATACAAGGAGGGCCAGGTTTATTGGTGCACCGCTGACGTGGGCTGGATCACCGGGCACTCTTACATTCTATATGGACCACTTTCCGCGGGAGCTACGTCTGTGATGTTCGAAGGTGTTCCATCGTGGCCAGACTGGGGGAGATTCTGGCAGGCGGTAGACCGGCACAAGGTGAACATCTTTTATACGGCACCGACAGCAATCCGTTCCCTTGAGAAAGCTCCGATCAGTTTCGTGCAGCGTCATGATTTATCTTCGCTGCAAGTACTTGGCACCGTAGGTGAACCGATCAACGAAGAGGCATGGGAGTGGTACAACAAGCATATCGGAAAAGGGAAGTGCCCGATCGTAGATACGTGGTGGCAGACTGAGACAGGTGGATTTATGATCTCACCGATCGCTAACGTAACAAAACTCAAACCTGCACACGCAACGCTTCCCCTACCTGGTGTTCAACTTGCAGTCATGAATGAAAGTGGCCTTGAACTTAACGGCAACAACGTTGAAGGAAGATTGACAATCAAGTTCCCGTGGCCATCAATGGCACGAACGATCTATGGAGACCACAATAGGTTCCGCGAAACGTATTTTTCATCGTTCCCAGGAAAATATTTTACCGGAGACGGATGCAAACGAGACGCTGATGGTTACTATCGAATCACTGGTCGCGTTGACGATATCATCATTGTATCAGGACACAACCTCGGAACTGCCGAAATCGAAAGTGCCGTTGACGAACACAGCGCAGTATGCGAAACAGCGGTTGTAGGTTTCCCGCACGACATAAAAGGTCAGGGCATCTATGCGTTTGTGATCTGTTATGAAAAACCAACCGAGGAGGAAAAACTGCGCACCGAAATTCGGGAGAAAGTCTCCAAGATCATTGGGCCTATCGCTAAACCTGATAAAATACAATTTGTAAGTGGCCTGCCGAAAACCCGGTCGGGAAAGATTATGCGGAGGATTTTACGGAAGGTTGCTGAAGGTGACATGTCAAATCTTGGCGACACCTCTACCTTGCTCGACCCTGCCGTGGTCGAGGAGATCAAAAGTGGGGCATTGTAAACTCCGACCACGACTCCTGATTTTGCTGTTATCCACGTTTTGCTTCGTCAAGTGAAATCGGAAGGCGGAAAGAATTAATTATTTTTGCCGGTTGAATGAAGAACCAGCTGCACTATTCTTTCCTTCTGTGCCTCACCATAATTGGTGTACTGCTCGTTCTCTCGCTTTTCGATGACCTTTCAGTCAACTCCTTCAGCTTTCGCAAACTTGATCCACTGGCCGATGTACGCATTGATGAGGATACGCTCATTACCGCTTCCCCGCTTGACAGTATTGCAAAGCCTGAAGAGCGCGCCAAGCAACATTCCATTGTTGCTCACGTTATCGAGAAGTGTCCACCGGGGCTTTCGTGCATCGAAGACTACAGCTCCGACAGCACCGCACTCAGACATTTCCTGCGGGCGCTTTCACGATCGCAAAAAGAAAAACGCCCCATTCGCATCGCCTTCTATGGAGATTCGTTCATTGAAGGTGACGTTTTCTGCGGCAGTTTCCGTGATACCCTGCAATCAATTTTTGGCGGCCGGGGTGTCGGGTTCGTGCCCATCACATCGGAAGTCGCAGGCTTCCGGAACACAATTAAACATCAGTTCCGGAACTGGAAAACTAAGTCAATGATGAACAAGAAAGACTCGTTGATAAAGGTTGGCCCGTCAGGATTCAGCTACATTCCGATGGAGGGAAACTGGGTGCAGTACAAGCCTTCAAAGCAACGGTTTCTCCGCGAATTCAATACCGTCAGGTTGTATTACCGCAGTTATAAGGATGCTATTGTTCACTACAAGTTCGATACCACCGAGTGGTCGGATGTGCTTGAATCATCAGGAAAAGTTGAGGAATGGAAATACAATACGAAGGGTGCTAAGCTTGTGGAGTTTGAATTCGATCCTTACGATAGTTTGTATATTTATGGAGCCAGCTTTGAATCTGGTGAAGGTGTTTTCGTAGATAACTTTTCGATTCGTGGCAACTCAGGAATGAACCTGTCAGCCATTAATTCCAAAACGTATAAGGAATTTAACAAGCACCGCAATTACAAGCTTATCATCCTGCAGTTCGGTTTGAATATGGTGGTTGAAGAGTCGTTGAATTATGGCGCTTACGCGGAAAAAATGGTTAACGTAATTCAAACGCTGAAGAAAAATTTTCCGGATTGTAGTTTCCTGTTGCTGAGTGTGAGCGACCGAAGTTCAAACACATCGGGGGAGTACAGAACCATGCGGGCAATTCCCGCCCTTCGCGATGCACAGCGGTTGATCGCTCAGCGAACCGGCATTGCATTCTGGGATATGTATGAAGCCATGGGTGGACAAAACAGCATGGTGAAATTTACAGAAGCTGAACCACCACTAGGTGCCCGTGACTATACTCATTTGACGTTTAAAGGCGGTAAGAAATTAGCCGGATCATTGGCGAAGAGTCTGTTATTCGAAAAGAAGAAGTATGAGGCGAGGAGTAAGAAATAGTGTTGTCCGTAAATGCAATGCCACACTGGTGAACGTTCTGTTGATCGTGTCAACCTCGCTTGGCCAAACGATAGTGGCTGAAGAGTATAGGTCATATGGTTTGGCAATCGACTCACTCAATGTAATTCAAAATCGCCAGCACCTGGACGATTTTTATGAGGCGCTCTATCAATTGAATCATGGCACCCAAACAAAAGTGAACATTGTTCACATCGGTGACTCACATATTCAGGCGGATTTTCTCACCAAAGCTGTGCGAAACAACTTTCAAAAACATTTCGGCAATGCGGGTCGTGGACTGATCGTCCCCGGAAGAGTGGCAGGGACAAATGAGCCCTTCAATATTCAGACGTCATCCAACGTTACGTGGGAAGTAAAACGTTGTGTGCACCCCGCACATCATTTGCCTATCGGGATTGGTGGAATTACCCTTCGTTCAGGCGTTCCGTCCAGTCGCCTCTACATTTACATGAACGATCAAGTTCAGGATTATACGTTTCAAACTGTGAAGCTTTTTCATTTAAAAGATGGCAGTAGTTTCGGCCTAGCTTTAAAAGACAGTGACTTCAAACTCATCCCGGCAAAAACAGTTGAAGACACAACTGGAAACTACACCGAATTTCGGCTGCCGTCTCCTGTGAACAGCATTGTTGTGGAGTCGCTGAAAAACGATTCAATTCAAAACCATACAACGCTATTTGGGCTTTCCCTCGAAAATCAAAGCCCCGGTGTGCTGTATCATGTCATTGGGGTGAATGGGGCAAAGTATGCCCACTACAATGCAGCGAAATTATTTGCGCGCCAAACGCATAAGCTCAATCCCGCATTGTTTATCATCTCCCTTGGCACGAACGAAGCGCTGGACTATCCTCACATTGACAGGCGATTGTTTTCGCAGATCGAAACGCTGGTGTCAACGCTTCGGGCAAATAATCCACTCGCGAAAATTATCCTTGTAACACCGCCTGACTGTTTCATGAGGAAAACACGGCCAAACGCAGGAATTGCAAAAGTCCGCGAGGCGATCTTGCAGTTCGCGGTTGAGAACGGGCTCGCATTTTACGACATGTACCAGGCGCTTGGTGGCGAGGGTTCTGCTTCTCGCTGGAAAGAAGCGCAGCTACTCCGTGCCGATGGGGTGCACTTCACAAAAGAAGGCTACGACTATCAGGGAAATTTATTGTTTCACGCCATTCTAAAAGGATACAACGATTATGTTCCGGATCGACATCCATAAGCTTGGCGAATTGTTGAAGTACAATCCGGAGGAGCCGCTGCTCTTCAACAGCGGACTATTTCTTTTTCTTTTCACCGGATTTCTTTGGCTTTATGTAGCACTCAGTCCCACGCGAAGACCGAAATTTATTTTCGTCATTCTTTTCTCCTGGTACTTTTACTACAAATCAAGCGGTCAATACTTCGTGTTGTTGATCTTCGCTGCCGTTATTGACTTTACCCTGGCACAGTTGATCTACTACGCACGTGAACGCTGGCTAAAGAAAATTTTTATCGTCATTACCCTGCTTGTCAACCTGGGCTTACTCGCCTATTTCAAATACACCAACTTCCTTTTTGACACATTCTTCACGCTCGCAGGAAAGAATTTTGAACCCTTTGACATCTTTCTGCCAGTAGGGGTGTCCTTTTTCACCTTTCAATCACTTAGCTACACACTTGATGTGTACCGGGAGAACATTAAGCCAGTCGACAATATAATTGACTATGCGTTCTTTGTTTCGTTCTTCCCCCAACTGGTTGCAGGGCCGATTGTCCGTGCGGCTGATTTCCTGCCTCAACTTGAAAAACCAACGTTCGTAACGAAAGAAATGTTTGGCAGAGCGGTGTTCTTGATTGGCTGCGGACTTTTTAAAAAAGCAGTGATCTCGAATTACATCAGCATCAATTTCGTTGACCGGGTGTTCGATGCGCCTATGCTTTATTCTGGCCTCGAGAACTTATTCGCGGTTTATGGATATGCTCTCCAAATCTACTGCGACTTTTCAGGTTATTCGGACATGGCAATCGGCATTGCGCTGATGCTGGGCTTTCATTTTCCGATTAATTTCAATTCACCCTACCAGGCACAGAGCATTACCGACTTCTGGAGGCGCTGGCATATTTCGCTGTCCACATGGCTGCGTGATTATCTGTACATCTCACTCGGAGGCAACCGAAAAGGCAAACTAAGAACGTACATCAATCAGATGATCACCATGCTCCTGGGTGGGCTATGGCACGGCCCTTCCTGGCTTTTTGTAATCTGGGGAGGATTGCATGGTCTCTCGCTTGGCATTCATAAATATTTCCGTGACGAGGGCTTGATGCCCGTTATTGACCGCCCAACGCGATGGCATAAGGTGAAAAACATCCTGCTGACCTTTCATTTTGTGTGCTTTTGCTGGATATTTTTCAGGGCGGAATCGCTCGAGGTGGTGGGCCAGATGCTCACGCAGATCTTCCAGAACCTCAAGCCCGAGATTTTCTTTCAATTCGTTGCCGGCTACAAATATGTGCTGATGCTCATGGTCATCGGATTCTTCCTGCATTTCCTTCCAAAGAAAACGGAAGTGGCCTTCCAGGAAAGCGTGATCGCAATGCCGTTCTTTTTCAAGGCTGCGTGGATGATTGCGATAATTATTCTGGTGATGCAAACGAAATCAGCAGGAGTGCAGCCGTTCATTTATTTTCAATTTTAGAAGGTTTGAAATAATTTCGCGCCACTAAACAGCCAGCATGACCAAAAAATTAAAACGCACCATGCGTATGGCACGGTACGTTATCTACAAAGAAACCCTTGTCGACTATCACGAACATATTTGGACGTTTATTGGCTCATTTGTCGGCATTGCACTGATCGGATTCTTGAACCGCGAGATTCTTTCTGTTTCCGATAACCTCTTTCTCGTTGGTTCATTCGGAGCAACATCGGTTTTGATTTACGGAGTGATCAACAGCCCGCTTGCGCAGCCACGAAATCTCATTGGCGGGCACGTGCTCAGCGCGATCATTGGCGTCACCGTGGCATTGGCGATAAAAGAAGTATGGCTTGCCGCTGCAATAGCCGTTTCCGTCTCTATCGTAGTCATGCAAATTACCAAAACACTTCATCCACCCGGTGGCGCGACTGCGTTGATTGCGATCATTGGCTCCGAAAAAATCAAGGCGATGGGCTACTGGTATGTGGTCAGTCCTATTTTGAGTGGAGTTTCCATTTTGCTGATTGTAGCACTGATTTTCAACAACATCACACCTAACCGAAGCTATCCGCGAAACAAGCACTGGTTTAAGGTATGGAAGCGGAGATACCGCTAAATGGTGGATAATCTCGTTTTTTCCGCCACCTGATTTTTAAAATTGCCACTCATCTCCCGATCCATTACAAAAGTGAAAACGAATGGGTAAACTTCGTAATGACCCATCAGTTGAATATTTTTCTTTTGCTTTTTGGAGCGCTCCAGGGTTGGCTGCTCAGTTTATGGTTCCTGAAACGCCAGGAGAAGAAGTTGTCGAACCTTTATTTTGCACTATTCCTCATTGTGGTGGGGCTGCAGCTTACGTTCAAAGTAATCAGCAAAGGATGGCTGATGGAAAATGTTCACCTGGCCTATTTGCTGTCGTACGATCTTCCCTACCTGGCAGGACCTTTCGTCTTCCTCTATATACGGGCCCGCAAAGACAACTCTTTCACGAAAAACGATCTCGTCCATTTTCTCCCGTTTCTCGTTTCTGTTAGTATTACCGTTGCCGCTGTCAGCATTAACAGCTTTCCAATCCGACTGCATCCATACACTGACATGGTGCTGCAGCTGACTTCGATCTCAACCTACTGCGTGCTCGCGCTTCGTGCCGGCAATCCTATGCTCCGCAGATTTATCAGCGCTGTTTGGCTGGCGGAGTCGGTAATCATCGTCACATTAGCTGTGATGGTGCTGTACTATCCGGTTTTTCCCGATGTGCGGTTGCTTTTCCTTTCGCTGACAATACTAATTTATTGGATCAGCTACCAGGCTATTTCAAAGCCTGACCTCTTTATTGAAGCTCCTGCCATTCCTGTGCTGGAGATCTTTATAAAGAAGGGTAAGAAATATGCTCACTCGAGCCTGAAATCCGAGGAGGCGAACCGGATCGAAGAAGCCCTTCGGCAAGTGATGGGGAAAGACAAACTGTACCTCGACCCGGACCTTACAATTGAATCACTTGCGGCCCGGATTAAGACGTCACGGCATCATATTTCTCAAGTCATCAATGAACGCCTGAACAAGACTTATGCGGACTACGTGGCAGATCTTAGGCTGGAAGAAGCCCGAAGCAGGTTGAGTAATCCGGCTAATAATCGCTTTACCATTGCTGCCATTGCACTGGATTCTGGTTTCAACTCCGTTTCAAGCTTCAACGAAATCTTTAAAAAGCGGTATGGCATCACCCCCTCGAAATTCCGCGACCAGCAATTGAATAAAATGACGGCATAATGTTACCAGTCTTATCGGACCGGGAGACAGAAGTTATGAAATGATGCACTTTCACGAAAAAACATAAGTCGTATGATCCGGCACTATCTGATTATTGCTCTCCGGTCTTTTTCTCGCAGCAAAGCTTACTCTGTGATTAACCTGTTTGGACTCACGTTGGGAATAGCATGCTCCATTGTCATTTTCCTTTTCGTTTATGACGAACTCACGTATGATCATAATCATTCGAAAATAAACTCGATTTACCGGCTTAATGGTGGCTGGCGTTCAGCTACCGATGGTACGTCCCAAATGTATCCTAGCGTAGGCTTTAACGAAGGCGAAGTTCTGAAGCGCGACTTCAACGAAATAGAGCATGTCGTCCGATTCCGGAGGTTTTGGGATGCAAGGATACAGAAAGAAGACTCCGATGAGTTCTTCCTGGAGTTCGTATACGCCACAGAGCCTCAGATCTTCAAGGTGTTCGATCTTCCGTTTGTTCATGGAGATCAGGCAACCGCGCTCAATGACCGCAATTCGATCGTTGTGACCGAGCATACAGCTATCAAATATTTCGGCACAACTGATGCGCTGGGAAAAAGGCTGCGGTGGCTTGCTAACGACACGGTGGAATTCAAAGTCACTGGAGTAATGAAGAACCTTCCCGAGAACACGCATCTGAAGTTTGATTTTCTAACCCGGCTCCGTGAGCCCGAGAATCTTCGTGAGCAATGGTTTGAGTATGGCTACTTTACATTTTTTACTCTTAGGAAACCAACTGACCTTGCCGCGGTGGAGGCACGCATCAGATATTTTACGAAGAGGGATGTAGAAGACGTTGAAAAAGAAATAGGATTCATTGCCGAGCATGAAATCATTCCGATGGGAGACATTCATCTCCATTCTGCGCTGGCGGGTGAGCTCGAAACAAATTCGAAGGCAGCTTACGTCTACACGTTTCTTGTCGTTGGAATATTTATCCTTGCAATGGCATGCATTAACTTCATGAACCTGGCCACGGCCCGTTCGATGATGCGCGCTAAGGAAATTGGTGTGCGAAAAGTTATCGGTGCAGTCAAAACTCAACTGATCCGTCAATTCATCGGGGAAGCTTTTTTGATGACAATGATGGCTAGCATTCTGGCGGCAGCCTTAGCCTACACCCTAATGCCCCTGGTCAACGAATTTACCGACAAGCATTTGACATTTTTGGATCAACCCCAGTTCTGGACGATGCTTCTGGCTGTAGTCGTGACCGTCACCTTTCTGGCAGGTTTCTATCCCGCATTTTACCTTTCCGCCTTCAAACCAGTGGAGACCTTGAAGGGCGCCTTTAAGCGCTCGGATCGCGGAGTAATGTTGCGGAAAGGTTTAGTCATTTTCCAGTTCACTATTTCGATCGCCCTCATCGCGGGCGTGCTGGTGATCTGGAACCATGTCGATTTTATGCGCAAAAAAGAGCTGGGTTTTAGAAAAGATCAGATCCTGGTTGTGAACGGTGCGCGGCCGTCTATGAAAGACCAGCTGCTGAACATTGCAGGAGTAGAAGCCGTGACGTTCTCTAATCGCGTTCCCGGTTACAGTGTTGGCGGAAGAACAATCATTAAAGGCTGGGACAAAAGCGATACTCAGGTCGTGATTGGCCAGCTGGCAGTTGATCACGATTTCATCGCCCTCTACGATCTGCAAATTATCGCAGGACGTGGTTTCGATCGTGATTTCGCTTCCGATGAAAATGAGGCGTTCCTTATCAACGAGTCGGCTATGCGCTTGCTGGGATACACGGAGCCTGAGGAAGCGATTGGGCAAAAGTTGTGGTTGGAAGACTGGGGTGGCAAGAAAGGCAGAGTTATAGGCGTCATCAAAGATTTCCATTTTATTGGTGTTAATGCAGCGATAGAACCATTCAGCATGTTCCTGCACCCGATGGCCAGCCGGTTTATGTCTGTGAAAATATCGTCTGCTAACATTCAGGACGTAGTGAAGCAAGTTGAAAACGTTTTCGTAGGTTCCGTGCCTGACAGGCCGTTCGAATATTCTTTTCTCGACCAGGAGTTCGATAAGCAATACGCAGCCGAAGAACGGTTTATGACAGTGTTTTCAATTTTTGCAACCCTCGCGATCGTCATCGCCTGCCTTGGATTATATGGCTTGGCTAACTTCATGGCAGAACAGCGAACCAAAGAGGTAGGTGTCAGGAAAGTGCTGGGCGCTTCGGTCTCTAATATACTCGCCCTCCTCATGAAAGATTTTGTGAAGCTCGTGCTTGTGGCATTCGTAGTGTCAGTTCCTTTTGCTTATTTCGGAATGAACCGCTGGCTTGATGCATTCCCGTATCGTCAGGAGATCAGCCCGTTCTTATTTGTCATCACCGGTGTGGCGGTACTGGCGATTACGGTAGCGGTAATCAGCTATCAGTCTATTGCTACGGCCACCACCAACCCCGTGAAGAGTTTGCGATCAGAATAAATGCATCCCCCGCAAGACGGTAAATCCGATTGGAATATTATCAATCCGCTCGGAACGGAAGACTTCCTGCAAATCATTTGGTTAATCGTGGATGGAATTATACCGCAGCGTAAAGCCTTCATGTCCATGAAAAACCATGCATTTATTTTCTCGGCATTTTTCATCCTCAGCGCATTTCTCCCGCTTCCTGAATTTGTAAATCATCCAGGGCGGCAATCGGCTGCACCGGCTCCCCGACACCTCGAGGAAATCGCGTATGACAATCGGAGAAATGTACTTTACCTTTTCGGAGGCGCTGAACTCCGGGATAAGAGCTGGAAGGAGCCGGATGATTTCTTTGAATTTGCCGGTGCATGGAAAAATAGGACGGAAAATGGTCCATGCGGCAGGCGAGGCCATGCTATGGTTTATGACCTCGCTTCCGATGAGCTTGTTGTAATCGGAGGTGTTACAACAACCGCGTCCGGTTCCGACAGTCTTCTTTTCGATACATGGATCTGGTCGGAGAAGCGTTGGATGTTAGTTGATACAAAATGCCCGGTGAAAGAGGGTCGCGCAGTCTATAATACTGAAACGAAAAGCATTCTTCTTTACGGAGACTCACACGATCTTTCGAAACCATGGAATGGGGGTGATGTCCGTACGTTCGAGCTGTGGGAATTTAGAAATCGAAGGTGGACGAAACTTTCCGACAAGGGTCCATCCGATGGTCCGTTCCCCCTCGCGTACAATCAAGCTGTAAAATCGCTCGCCTTGCTTGAATGGCGAAATGATGGCTTGATACTTTGGGAATGGAAGAGCAAAGAATGGATAAAGAAGGAATTTAAGTCCAACTTTCCGCATGCCCGCGCAAAGTACGCTTTCGCATACTCGTCTTTTTCGAAGGCCTTGTTCGTTTTTGCCGGTATCGATTCCAACAAAAATTTGCTCGGTGATTTCTGGATGTATGATGGCACGAGGTGGAAGGAGCTGACGTTGGATACCACTCCGTCTCCGAGAGCTTCGCTCCGGTTGATCGATGGCGGTGACCGGCTGCTTTTATACGGAGGACTTAAGCAAGGCGGACTGACAAACGAGCTCTGGGAATTCAAGGACAATCGCTGGAAGAAATTGTAAGCCTCGCGGTCTGGTTCACAGGTTGGCCAGAAACGACTAAATGTTGAAACATCGTTTAAGGACCAACGCTTCTTTTTTTAGACGAAAGCCCCTACGAAACGCATTTGTGCGGAATTTTTTCGGAAAGTCTGGTAATTTTTGGTACTCTTAACCTACAAATTACCCGTACCCATTTAAATCTAAATCTGTTACTATGACCCGAAAAATCTCACTGACCTTTCTATTCGCAATTGCAATATTCTGTGTCAACGCTCAGACAGCCGATGAAATCCTGGCAAAGTATTATGCAAACACCGGTGGCCTTGAGAAATGGAAAGCCGTCAAGTCGATGAAGATTGAAGCAAAAGCACCAACTCCACAAGGCGAGTTTCCGATCACAATCTTCTCGAAGGCACCCAACAAAACAAAAGTAGTGGTCAACGTGCAGGGCAAGGAACTTGTGCAGGCCGCATACGATGGCGAAACAGCATGGAACCTCAATCCGTTTGCTGGCGGCACCGACCCGGTGAAGCTGGATGAAGAACAGACGAAGGAATTGAGATAACAGGAAGTTGAGGACG
>DASWTP010000293.1:0-25213 GCA_036402075.1 Chryseosolibacter sp.
ATCACCAAGGGAGCGGAAATGAACATAAGACCAAAAATTTGAATGAGCGGAGTCCATGTTTTTAGTGGTCCCCAGTATCCGATATTATGATTCAGAGCAGATTTAAGCAGAAATCCTCCAAGAACCATCAGCAACCCAGCCCCAGTCAGTGTTTTCAAATTTTGGTCTTTCTTATTTGTGTACTTTGTCCAGGCCAATTACCTATAACGTTCGTGTATAAAGCGTGCCGGCAGACCAAATTAATAATTAATCATCAAACTCTGCCGGCATGATTTATATGCAGGAGTTTAATAGTTTTTTAACGGGACGTTAATATTAATTGACGGATCTTTATTGTTTTGTCACATTGATCGCTGACAACCGCTGCAAAAGCGGTGGATGTGAATAGTGAAAGAACACATACCACGGATGCGGATATAGGTTGCTTAGCGAATCAACTGACAATCTTTTTAAGGCTTCCGCCAATGCAGGACCGCTATAGGTTTCCCGGGCATAGGCATCGGCCTCAAATTCATTTTTGCGACTGAGCATACTCATGAAAAGGCCGGTGAAACCAGAAATAGGCGCAAACAAAATTGTAAAGGCGATAAGATTCAAATGGATGGCTTGCTGCGTACCACCAAGTGCCAGTGAAAGATTTTCGTTGTAAATCATGAGGGACAAAACAAACAACGTAAAGAACACCTGGGCGATTGAAAAAACAAATCCCCACACGATATGCTTCTTCTTAAAGTGTCCTACCTCGTGCGCCAGAACGGCAACAAGCTCATCCGTAGTGTGGCGCTCAATTAACGTGTCGTACAACACGATCTTCTTTTTCCTTCCAATCCCTGAAAAAAACGCATTCGCCTTGTTCGAACGTTTAGAACCATCGATCACAAAAATGTTATCCAGTGGAAATTTCACTTTGGCAGAAAATGCTTCAATGGCTGTCTTCAACTCGCCATCGGGCAGTGGCGTTAGTTTGTTGAACAGTGGAAGGATCAAGGACGTGTAGAACATGTTCATAAAAAAAATAAACGCTGCCGCGATGAGGGCAAACCAGATCCAGAAGGATGGTCCGATCACCTGAATGAGATAAATCAAGAGCGCGAGCAGCGGACCACCAATGATCGCTCCAAGCAGGTATCCTTTAACCTTGTCGATAAAAAATGTTTTGAGTGTGGTCTTATTGAATCCATACTTCTCTTCTATCACGAAGGTCGAATAAAGCTGAAACGGAATACCGAGCAAATCAGAAGCGATTGCGAGGATGCCAAAAAACGCAAGGGCAAGCAAAATTTCATTTTCAATCAATGGCCTGAGAACACCATCAAGCCAGCCGAAACCACCAGCAAGCAACATGGCAAGCGAGAGCGCGAAGCTGAAGGCAGATGTGAGAAAACCGAAACGAGAAAGCCCCCGGTGGTACTCGAGCGACTTCAGGTATTTTGTACGATCATAGAATGAGGCAATATCGTCAGGAATATCAGTGCGCTGCGCTTTCAGATTTATGTAGTCCAGGAGCTCGCCAAAAAGATAACTGATGGCCGATATAGCGATGATGATATAAAGAATTGTCTGCGGAGTCATAGCAGCAATTCTACAAAAATTATTCGGTTTTAGTTCAGGAGTTACCGCTTGAACAGCTTATTGCCGAGGATTTGGTTCACCACTTCATCCTTTAACGTCCGGCTGATGGGTATTCTCGCCTGCCCGATCAGGATTTCATTGCCCTCGATTGCTTTCACCTGCGGGATGGAAACAATATAGGATTTGTGAACTTTCATAAAATGCTCTTTCGGCAGCTGGTGCTCCAGGCTGGTCATGGTAATGTAGGTGATCAATTTTTTGGTCAGCGTATGAATGACTACATAATTCTGAAGACCTTCAATAAATGTCACTTCATTAAAAAACACTTTCTCAAACTTGCTATCGCATTTCACAAAGAAGTGATCCTCGCCTATCTTCTCTTGTCCGGCCGATTTTTTTAACTGATGAAGATCGAACGCCTTTTGCGCTGCCTTCAGAAAACGTTCAAATGTGATCGGTTTCATGAGGTAATCAACAACATCGAGCGCATAGCCTTCCAACGCGTATTCAGAGTAGGCGGTGGTGAAAATCACAAGTGGCGGATTCTTCATTGTCTTGACAAATTCAATACCCGTGAGCTTGGGCATTTGGATATCAAGGAACAACAAATCGACCGAATGCTGACTCAGCATGCCCGTTGCTTTTACAGCATTCTCCGCTTGCCCGACCAGGTTGAGAAATGATACTTCCTTTACGTATTCCTCCAGCCCTTTTCGGGCCACGGGCTCATCGTCTACAATCAGGCAATTCAAGTGCATATCAATTTAATTTTAGTTCGAGATTCACTTCAAAACTCTTCGGCTCAGTTTTGATATCCAGCTTATAGCGAGAAGGATAAAGAAGTTCAAGCCTTCGGTTTGCGTTCTTCAGACCAATTCCACCACCCAGGCTCGTCTTCTGACTGCTGCTGTCGCATGTGTTTCTTACAGACATTAAAAACGAACCGTTCTCACGATGCATTCGAATGTTTATTTCGTTACCACTCGAAAAATGAGAAACATGTTTGAAGGCATTTTCAACGAAGGGAATCAGCAATAGCGGGGCAATCCTGAAACCGTGAACATTTGCATGATCGAAGGTGATTGTATAGTTGTCGTCTTTTCGGTGGCGCTGCAGGTCGACATAATTTTTCAGATATGAGATCTCTTTTTCGATATCTACATCGGTGCCATTGCATTCGTATAATTGGTAGCGGAGCATTTCCGAAAATGAAGAAAGCGTTTCGCGGGCAGTGGCGTTATGTTTATCGATCTGGAAATAAATGGTGTTGATGGAGTTAAAAAGGAAGTGTGGATTAATTTGCGCTTTGAGGTAATCGAGTTCCGTGTTCAGTTTCTCGACTTCAATTTTACGAATATGTTCCCGCTGCTGGTACCACTCACGGCTCAATTGAAGCGCGACCGCAAAGGCCATGTAGAAAAGCGCTATTGACAAGTTGTAAAACGTATTGTCGAAAAAGAAATGCTCATCCGTGTGATGGATGATGGCATTGCTCAACATTATATCATGGGCATTTTTTGCAAGAACATAAAACGCAATATCAAGCACAATGAACACCAGGTACAACCCCCACCGCTTCTGCTGGGCAAACTTCGGAATCAGAACGAAGATATTGAGATAGACAACTATGGCCAGAAGTCCATTTCTGACGATGACATCGAGCAGGAAATGGAACACCCCTGCATTTTCAATCAGGTGGGAACGCGTAAGCATGTGAAAGCCTACGGTAGCTATCCAGAAAATGATGTGATCTAGCTTGTATTTCCAGAACCGTTCCATACCTAAATGTACGGCATTTTAGAAATTGAGGTCTTCGAAATGCAAGCGATTCGTCAAGGAATTCGTACCAGATGTCAGATGACAATGTCTGGAAGTCGAATTTACCCGTAATTAAACATGCCGATGTATGGAGCGTTCAGGCATAAACTAGAAAACAACTCCTCACATAAATTGAATCAATTATGCTCAATGTACAACGACTTGCTCTCTGTGTCTCCCTTTCAGCATTCACCTTTGTCATCGCGTGCGGCCAGGAAAAGCGCGTGGGTGGTGATTGCGAAGGATGCGAAGGACTGTTTGAATACGGTAACAGAAAGCTAAACGCGGTGGATACGCTGCCGGATTTTAACGACAACGGCCCGAGGATGCTCGTGACCGGAACGATTTTCAACAAGGATGGAAAGACACCAGCAAAGGATGTAATCCTCTATATTTATCATACCGATCAAACCGGTGAATACCCAACGAAGGGAAATGAAGAGGGATGGGCCAGGCGCCACGGTTACATCCGCGGGTGGATAAAAACGGGGGCCGATGGAAAATATTCATTCTACACGCTCCGGCCAGGAGCATACCCTGGCAGACAAAATCCGGAACATATCCACCCGACCATTAAAGAGCCTGGGTATTCAGCCTATTGGATAGATGAATACCTCTTCGAGGACGATCCCATTCTCACAACACAGGAAAAAAAAAGCCAGCCCGGACGTGGTGGCAGAGGAATTGTTAAAGTCACAAAAAACAAAGACGGCCTGCAGGTTGCCAAACGTGACATCATTCTCGGCTTGAATGTTCCGGGCTACAAATAGTATGTAGCTGATTGCCGCAGCAAACCATCGCGACAAATGCAGCGGTTACTTGTTCCGCAGGAGGTTATCGTTGAATAACTTCAGAATGCGTTTGTATTCATCGGTCCAGCTGCTTGGCTCAACAAAGCCATGATCTTCCATCGGGTATGCCGCCACCTCCCAATTCTCCTTACCCAGTTCGATCAACCGTTGCTGCAGTCTCACCACGTCCTGAAAGTGCACGTTCACATCGACCATTCCATGACAGATCAAAAGAGCGCCTTTCAATCCATCGGCATAGTAGATCGGTGAACTTTTCGCATACGCCAGGCTATCCATCACGGGAGTGTTTAGAATGTTCGCGGTATAGCCATGGTTGTAGTGAGCCCAGTCAGTCACCGGACGCAGGGCCGCACCCGCGGCAAAAACGTCAGGCGTTGTAAACAACCCCATGAGTGTAATAAACCCTCCATACGATCCTCCATAAATTCCAATGCGCTTAGGATCAACGTTGTGCTGTTCGGCCAGGTACTTCGCGCCATCAACATTGTCCGTCAGGTCTTTGCCGCCCATAAACTGATAGATGCCGGTTCGCCAGTCACGGCCATAGCCTGCACTTGCGCGGTAGTCAAGATCCAGCACAGTATACCCCTGGTCCGCAAGCAGGTTATGAAACATGTATTCTCGGAAGTAACTGCTCCACCACTTGTGGGCATTCTGCAAATAGCCAGCCCCATGTACAAATATTACGGCAGCGCCATTCGGGTTTTTTGGCTTGTAAAGCCGTCCGTAAATATCCAGGTTATCCCTGGCCTTAATGGTGACGAGTTCAGGCTCCTTCCATGCATACGACTTGAATTCATCTGACAACGAGTTTGTCACTTGCGTGAACTTCGCACCTGGCTTGTTCTCCATCACGAATAGCTCCCATGGTTTTGTGCTGGCAGAATATCGAAAAGCAAGCATCTTTTCGTCAGGAGAAACCTCCACTTCGTGTGCTCCGGTCATGGTCGTGATTCTTTCCGCTTTACCACCCGTCACCGGCAACCGGTAAAAATGTTTCTCACCGGGATGAACTTCATTCGTAACCAGATAGAAGGTCTTCTTTCCAGATGATAACTGAACGTTCTGAACTTCATATTTTCCGCTCGTCAGCGCCTTCTTTGTTCCTAAGTTCACATCAGCAACGTAAAGGTGTGAATACCCTGACTCTTCAGACAGAAACCAAAGCGTGCGGTTATCGACCCAACCTGCACGCTGATCGCTGAACGACCATCCAAGAAAGGGCCCAACCCACGCGTCATCATGCAGGCGGTGGATCATCTTCAACTTTCGCGTTTTTGGATCCAAGATGGAGATCCATCTATCTTTGTTGTCGATTGATCTAGCCACCACAGCCGCTACACTTCCGTCATCGGCCCATGTTACGTGTGTAAACATCACCTGCCGCGTTTCTTTCTTTTCCTTTGCGTCCTTCCCTGCGGGGGTGGTCTTGAACGTGATCTTGTCGTTGATTCCTTCAAGATCGTTTGTGCTAACCTGAACCACTGTGTCACCCGCTACATCGTAAACGTACAATTCTTGTGTACTCAAAGCGGCACCAACCTTTGTGCGACCGTTGATATCTTCTGTAAACCCTGACGGTGTCACATAATTAGGCACGATAGTGTTCTTCGGCTTCGCCTGTTTGGTAAGGCGAAAGGTTACAAATTTTTCATCCGGAGACATCCTGACGAGGTCAACCGTCTTCTCGTCCAGGTAAATTTCTTTAGGGCGCTGAGGGCTTTCACTCTTCCGGATCTTCTCCGCAGCGTTCTTTTTCTCTTCACGTTCCTTAAGCACCTGGAACATCGCTAGCTGATCATTTCGCAACCACTTTTCCTGATCAGACGGTGGTGCGGGCGTATTCTTTTTTCCGCGTCTGAAATCCGTGTGCTGCCGAAAGATTCCAGTACCTATCTCCCAACTAAACAGGTTTAATTCTGATGTGAAGAATATCTTCCGGTCATCATTTGAAAAGAAAGGGTTATTCTCGAACGCGCCTGTGTTTGTAACCTGTGATGTCTTCTTCGAAGCAAGATCTGCCAGGAACAGGTCGCCATACTTCTCGTAAACTACTTTTGTTCGCGAACGATTATAGCGGGGTTCTCCATTAATAATCATTTTCCGTTCAGCCTTTTCCACTTTAACCGGTACCGTACCAGGTAGCTGGATTTTATACGTGGAGTCGCTCACCGCGTTTACGGGATTCCATTGAAAGTAAACTGTACGCGAGTCGGGGGACCAGGTGATATTGGAAGGAGCAGTCCCAATCCATTTAGGGTCTCGCATTATCTTTTCAACCGTAAGGCCTTGAGAAAATGAGGCGAACGACACAAGAAGCGAACACATGAAAATAAAGAACTTCATAGTTAGGTATTTGGAAGCTAAAATATGGGAACGAAAGGTCTTGGCAATAAATATTTGATGAAGGGTTGAATTCCAAACAGGAATTTGGAATTAGGCATTAGTAATTAGGAATTACGAGTAAGCACGTGTTAGCCTTTATCTGTATGGATAATCCGGAAATCCCAGTGCCTGTTCCCAAGGCTTAACTTGCTAATGCCTAATTCCAACGGCCAATTGCAATTTTTTATTACCTTGACGGAACATGGAGAATACCGGCCTGCAGCCCGACCTGCTCATAACCTTAGTGAAAATGAAGATGCCTTTCGGAAAATATAAAGGCATCTTGCTTTGCGACCTACCCGTCAGTTACCTGGAGTGGTTTGCAAAGAAAGGATTTCCGCCTGGCAAAATGGGAATGCTTCTCGCTACGATCTACGAGATTAAGATCAACGGTCTGTCCTACCTGCTCGACCCGCTGAAACGCAACGCATGAATTCAAGAAAGCTTTTTACCAACCTAACCTTCTGGGTTCTTACCGCTATTACAGCCGGTGCGCTGCTCGGCCATTTTTTTCCGGACACGGCCATCAAAATGCAGCCGTTGGGAACCGGTTTCATCTCGATTGTAAAGATTTTTATCAACCCGATCATCTTTCTGACCATCTCGCTTGGCATCAGTGGAATGAACAATCTGAAGAAGGTAGGACGTGTCGGGGGAAAAGCCATTCTCTATTTTGAAATTGTTACAACCCTCGCATTGATTATCGGAATCATTGTGGCTTACATCATTCGCCCGGGAGATGGAATCGTCACGGCTAACACCTATCAGGATGTTGGCACTTTCCAGCGTCAAGCCGAAAACTTTAGCTGGCTGCAATTTCTAAAAGACAATATTACAGTACAGGTACTGCTACTATCGATTGTATTCGGAATTGTGCTGAGCAAGATCCGATCATCAGAAAAATTGATCAATGGATTGAAGTTCATTTCAAAGTACGTATTTAAGGCGTTGCATTTTGTGATGCTATTCGCTCCTATCGGGGCATTTGGAGGTATGGCGTACACCATCGGAAAGTATGGGATCGACACGCTGTTTCCGCTGGGAAAACTGATGGTGACTGTGTACGCCACCATGGCCTTGTTTATTTTTGTGGTGTTGTGGTTAATCCTTCGTACGTACAAAATCAGTCTGTGGAGGTTTCTGAAATATATTCGCGAAGAGCTGTTAATCGTGCTTGGCACGTCCAGCTCGGAAGCAGGACTTCCCTCACTCATGGAAAAGCTAGAGCGCATGGGGTGCAGCAAACCCGTGGTTGGACTGGTTGTTCCGGCAGGATACTCCTTCAACCTGGACGGCACCACGATTTATCTTTCTATGGCCGTTATCTTTCTGGCCCAAGCCTTTGGCATCGAATTGACATTCCAGCAAATGCTGTCAATCATCGGGATTCTTTTCGTGACATCAAAAGGTGCCGCGGGTGTCACAGGAAGTGGATTTGTAGTGCTTGCATCAACGCTGACTGCAGTGAAAATTATTCCAATTGAAGGGCTGGCATTGCTTCTAGGTGTTGATCGCTTTATGTCCGAAGCGCGCGCTATTACGAATTTTATTGGAAACGGGGTTGCAACCGTATGGCTCGCCAACAATGAGAAAGAGTTCGACCGCGCAAAAATGGAATTCGCGTTCAAACGAGTTGATCTCACGGAAAACATCATGACCGATAATCTCGGCAAAAAAGGAAATTAAATTCACTCCGCAGTTAAACCTTTTCTGAAAGGTCCAGTCAAACCTGATTCCCACCACATCCAGGCAGATCCGAGCAAAAATAATTGCATCAGGCATTTAAACCTGTCCGGTAAGTTTTGTTCTAAACAGGAAATAACACACAAGCCATGAAAGCAAATGCCACAAGTAACACAAGATTAAGCGTTCTCAAAACACTCCTCATAACGCTTATCGTTTCTGCCCTCGGATTTTCATGCTCGCAGGATGAGTTTGAAAATAACGGTGATCCGGAAGACAATGCTTTGACTGAAGCGGAAGTTCAGGAAGACTATTTCAATGATGACACGGAAGAAATTACGCTGAGTGCAATAAGCACCGATGATTTCAGCGGAGGAAAAGCTGCCAACACTGATGAACGGCTGCAATGCGCGGTGGTCACACGCACCGGTGACGAAAACTCAGGAACGATTGTGATCGATTTTGGCACGGGCTGCACAGGCGAACGTGGAAATGTGCGAAGGGGTAAGATCATCATCTCTTATATTGGCCGATGGAATGTTGCAGGCTCATATTGGACTGTTACCGGTGAAAATTATTTTATCAACAACATTGCCGTGGAAGGCCTTCGAATGGTCCGAAACATTTCTACCTCCGAGGATGTCCTGGCATTCGAGGTCACCATGGAAAACGGCAGGCTTACGTTCCCTGACGGTGCTGTTGCAACTCGTATCGTGCACAAAAAGCGCGAACTCGAACGAGATAGCAACGGTATCCTTAAACGCTTGATCATTTACGGAACTGCAGAAGGAAATAATCGGAATGGCCGGGGATACCAGGTCGAAATTCTGGAGCGTCTCGTGTACGACCGGGCCTGTGAAGATGTATTCATCCCCGTCTCGGGAAAGAAGTTAATCAAACATGGCCAGCGCGAAATAACAATTGACTATGGAAATGGTGAATGTGATAACGTGGTTGTGATCACAAACAAAAATGGAAGGAGCTGGCGATTTAACGTTGGCAAGTAGAATAAAAAAAACGTCTGCCGGAGATCTTCCTGGCAGACGTTTTCAGTTTACAGCAGAGTCTTTAAAGAACTCGTTTTTGTTCGGCTGTAACCAGTCCATTGATTTCACGCGTGAGTTCTACAGCATTCTTTCGGGAGATGTTCAAGGTCTCCAGGTCAACGTGCACGCGTTCCATATCGCTGATCGGGTCCGGAATTTCATTGCGCTCCGGAAACCCGACCTGCAGCTCCGGGTATTCCCGCACGCGACTCACCGGTTTTCGATCAATATTGTTATTTACATTCATAGTAGTTGTTGTTTTACCCTCAGACATAATTTTCCTTACACTCACTTTTTAAAAAGGAATGCCAAACGGTCTGTCAAGCTGGTCACATTGAAAAATAGTCTAAGAGTGAGGAAATGATTCTACGTCACCCCAAATTGCAAACGATTGATACGAACGAACGGCAATACTAACCAGCAACGAGGGCCTGGATGGCCGACTGGTAGGTTTTGAAGTTAAAGCTGGCGATAATCCGGTTCATCTCCGCCTGCACTGCCTCAAGTTTCAGGTTGCCGATGCTTCCTTCATGAGTATGATTAATTTCTGTCGGTGGCTGGTATTTTCCATTTTCAATATCGAGGCCTACCTTTTTGTACGCATCCCTGAACGGCATCCCTCCCAACACCAACCTATTTACCTCTTCAACGCTGAATAAGAATTTGTATTTGTCGTCTTTCAAAATATCCGGGGCAATCTGGATGTTGGCCAGCATGAGCTGCGTCATCAAAAGGCAGTCCTTCAATGTTTGAATCGCTGGAAACAGCAGCTCTTTCAGCAGTTGCATGTCGCGATGATATCCAGATGGAAGATTTACCGTCATCATGGCGATATCATTCGGCAGCGCCATCAGTTGATTGCAGCGCGCCCGTATCAGCTCGAATACATCAGGATTTTTCTTGTGTGGCATGATACTCGACCCGGTGGTCAGTTCATCCGGAAACTTGATAAAACCGAAATTCTGGTTCAGAAAAAGACATGCATCCATCGACAGCTTTGCCAACGTTGCCGCAATGTTGGACAGCGCGCTGGCCAGGATCCGCTCAGTCTTTCCGCGCCCCATCTGCGCATAGACAACATTATAATTGAGATCATCAAACCCCAACAGTTTCGTGGTCATCGTACGATTTAATGGAAATGACGAACCATACCCGGCTGCGGAGCCCAACGGATTCTTGTTGACCACTTTGTAAGCCCCGTGCACAGTGACGAGATCATCTACAAGACTCTCTGCATAAGCGCCAAACCAGAGCCCAAATGACGATGGCATCGCAAGCTGAAAGTGCGTATATCCCGGCAGCAGGTGATTCTTATACTTTTCACTTTGCTCAACGAGCAGGTCGAAGAGGTTTTTCGTTTCCGTAACAACGTGAAAAATTTCTTCCCGTAAGAAAAGCTTAATATCAACAAGAACCTGGTCGTTTCGCGATCGGCCACTATGGATTTTTTTACCGACATCTCCCAGTCTTTGCGTTAGAAGAAATTCAACCTGTGAGTGAACATCTTCAACTCCGTCTTCAATTTTGAAATTACCTCTCAAAATCTCGCTGTAGATACTTTTCAACTCTTTCGAAAGCAGGGCTAGCTCGTCTTGCGTCAGAAGGTTAATGCTGGCCAGCATCTCAATATGCGCGAGTGATCCAAGCACGTCAAACTTTGAAAGAAACAGGTCCATCTCCCGGTCCTTTCCAACCGTAAACTTCTCCACCTCTTTTAGCGATGCCTTATCTTTTTGCCAGAGTTTCATCTTTCCAAATTACGATTAATTCAATTGCGATTACAAAACAAGCTTGTTGAGTAACTGGATGTAGGTATCAATTCCCTGCCTCACTTCCGCCAGATGAATATATTCGTCAGCGGTGTGCGATCTTGCGGAGTCACCTGGTCCCATCTTCACGGATGGCACGGGAATCAAAGCCTGATCTGATGTTGTTGGTGAACCGTAAAGCTCAATGCCTAAACCCTTCGCGGCTGCAACAAGCGGGTGGTCAAGGGCAATCCCTGACGATCTCATTCTCAATGAACGTGGTGTAACTTCCGCTTTGATATTCGTCTTTACGACCTCAAGAACTTCTTCAAGGGTGTACTGGTCAGTAACACGAACATCGATGGTGAAATTGCATTCCGCAGGAACGACATTATGTTGCTTACCGGCATTGATGATGGTGACCGTCATTTTAATTGCGCCCAGGGTCTGCGATACCTTCGGAAACTTGTAATTTCTGATCCACTCAATATCGTTCATCGCTTCGTATAAAGCGTTCACCCCTTCCTCACGCGCGGCATGACCAGACTTTCCGCGGGCAATACAATCAAGCACCATAAGACCTTTTTCAGCTATCGCCATCTGGCAAAGCGTAGGCTCGCCCACGATCGCGAAATCGATCTGAGGCAACAGCCCCCAAATGCTTTCAATGCCACCAGTCCCCGAAATTTCCTCTTCCGCGGTTGCAGCAAGAACGAAATTATACTTGAGGTTGCGGTGACGATAGAAATGCACAAATGTGGCGATTAACGACACCAATGGCCCGCCAGCATCATTACTGCCTAATCCGAAAAGTGTCCCGTTTTCGATGGATGGCTTAAACGGATCGCGCGTGTAGCCTGGATTGGGCTTGACGGTGTCGTGATGTGAATTCAGCAGAATGGTTGGCAATGCGGGATTAAAATGTTCGTTACGTGCCCACACATTGTTGCCTTTTCGCTCTGCCGGAATGTTTTGCTCCCTGAAAAACTCCTGAAGAACCTCCGCAGTCTTATCTTCCTCCCGCGAAAATGATGGAATCGCGATTAGCTTTTGCAGAAGGTCAATGGCTTTCTCGTCTAACCGCTTTTCCACAATCTGTTTTTATAATGTTATCAATGTGCCTTCTGTTTCCTGGCCAGTATTTTTCACCAGATCGCCCGCCTCTCCGATCAATACTTCCTTTACACCAGCCCCAATGGCGGCATATGCGTTCTCAAGCTTGGGGAGAATACCTTCCACAAATGCTTTTTTACCCAAAAGCTCTTCGTATAGCTTCTTCGGCAAATGATTGATCACCGAATTCACATCGTTTACATCTTTGAGGACACCTTTTTTCTCAAAGCAGAAAATCAGCCGCACATCAAAATGCTTGCTCATTGCCACAGCAAGCACCGATGCAATTGTATCCGCGTTCGTGTTCAGCATCTTGCCATCAGCATGGGTCAGTGGTGCGAATACAGGAACGGTGTTCTGCTTTAGCAGAAAGTAGAGCAAGGAAGTATTCACACTGTCTGCCTTAATGTCACCTACAAATCCAAAATCGATATCTTTAACCGGACGTTTCACCGCGCGGATCATATTTCCATCAGCGCCTGTCACCCCGAGCGCGTTGCAGTTCAGTGTTTGAAGCGTAGCAACAATCTGCTTGTTCACCAGCCCTCCGTACACCATTGTGACAAGGTCCAGCGTTGCTGCATCGGTAATACGCCTACCGTTGATATAATTCGATTCAATACCCAACTCGTTTCCAATTTTGGTAGCAATCTTCCCGCCACCATGAATCAGGATCTTTGGTTCTTTTATCGATGCAAAGTCTTTCAAAAATTTCGTCAACGCATCCGGGTGATCGAGTACGTTTCCTCCAATCTTGATGATAAAAAGTCTATTCATATCAACGCGAACTATTTCTTAACATTTGCAAGCAACTCGCTGATGACTGCCTGTGCCGCCCAAACCCGGTTCGAGGCCTGCTGCGTAACGATACTGCTGAACCCATCCAAAACTTCATCGCTCAGTTCAACGTTTCTCCGTACAGGAAGACAATGCATTACCTTCGCATGATTGGTCTGGTTCAATTTTTCAGTGGTCAGCATCCACTCCGGATCATTGTTGTAAATTCTTCCGTAGTCGTTGTAGGTACTCCAGTTTTTCACGTAAACGAAATCGGCATCCTTTAATGCATAATCCTGGTCGTGCGTGATAGCCGCTCCCTTCGTAAAAGCTGTATCAAGCTCATAATCCTCCGGATGCGTAATGACAAAATCTGCATGGCCCCATGCGTTCACCCATTGTGAAAAACTATTGGCAACACACTGGGGCAATGCTTTGACGTGTGGCGCCCACGTCAAAACAATTTTTGGTCTTCGTTTTTCCTTGAATGTTTCCGTAATGGTAATGATGTCGGTCAAGCTTTGCAGCGGATGAAGTGTTGCACTTTCAAGGCTCACCACTGGAACACCGGCATATTTGATAAACTGCTTGATGTAAAGTTCGCTGTAGTCATCCGCTTTATTTTGCAACGATGGAAACGTACGGATCCCCAGAATATCGAAATATTTTCCCAGGATAGGTGCTGCATCTTTCACGTGCTCTACAGTGGTTCCGCTCATGATCGCTTCATCTTCGAATTCAAATGCCCATCCCTCCTGGCCAACATTGAAAACAATGGCTTCCATGCCGAGATTCGCTGCAGCAATTTGGGTGCTGAGTCGCGTGCGCATGCTTGGGTTCAGAAAGATCAGTCCGATCCTTTTGTTCGAACCCAGTCCGCGGTCGCGGAAAGGATCAGCTTTGTAGGTAAGCGCTTTCTGCACCAGTGCGTTGATATCGTGAGTGTCGTTAACGGAAATAAAGTTCTTCATTACAATTCTTGTTTCAATGCTGAAAGAAAAATATCGGCCTCCTCTTTCTTCATAGCCAAAGATGGAAGCAACCTTATGGTGTTTGGCTTCGCCTCACCGGTAAAGATATGGTGCTTATGTAATAAATCATTCCGCACATTCTTTTTAGCCTCGGGGAGATCGATACCAATCATCAACCCGCGGCCACGCAGGCCCGTGATTTGTGGGAAATTTTTCAAAGCCTCAAGCAGGTAATTACCAATTGCTTCAGCATTTGCTACGAGCTTTTCTTTTTCAAGAACTTCCAGCACGGCAAGCCCGGCCACGGATGCCAGGTAATTTCCTCCGAATGTAGTTCCAAGCATTCCGCTCCAGGGCTTAATGTCAGGGTGGATAAAAAGGCCACCGATCGGGAAACCATTACCCATTCCCTTTGCAGTGGTAATCAGGTGTGGCTTTATGCCAGCATATTGGTGGGCAAAAAATTTTCCAGTTCGTCCATACCCGGATTGTATTTCATCCAGGATCAGCAATGAACCATTCTCCGCGCATTTCTTGCTCAGGAATTGCAGGAACGAATCCGCAGGAACCTGGATGCCACCCACACCCTGGATACCTTCGATGATGACGGCAGCAACGTCCTTTGTCAACGCTTGCTCCAGCGCAGTCTCGTCATTCAGTGGAATGAAAACGATATCGTGGTTGGCGTTGAAAGGCGCAACAATCTTAGGATTGTCAGTGGCGGCTACCGCCCCCGATGTGCGACCGTGAAAGGCTTTCTTGAACGCGATCACTTTCTTCCGTCCCGTCACAAAGGACGCGAGCTTCAGCGCGTTTTCATTGGCTTCCGCACCTGAGTTGCAAAGAAAAAGTTGGTAGTCAGGATACCCGGAAATCCTTCCAAGCTTCTCTGCAAACTCAACCTGCAAATCATTCTGAACGCTGTTGGAGTAAAAAGCAATCTTATTTAACTGCTCTGTTAGACGAGATACATAATGCGGATGTGAGTGACCGATGCAGATCACAGCATGACCACCATACAAATCGAGATACTTTTCCCCTTTGGAATCCCAAAGCCACGAACCTTGCGCCTTTACTGGCGTGATGTCGAAGAGTGGATATACGTCAAATAGTTTCATTTTAAAGGCATAAAGCTAAAAGCAGAAAGCTCGTGTTAGGTTAATTTATTTTCTCGTCTCACCTTTTGAATAAGACCAATCAGCATCGCTTTTACTTGATTAATGCGTGAATTTAAATCGTCATATTCTTCCAATGTGATATATTTTAAATCTCTTGATAAAATGGACAAGTATTCAATTTCCTGAGTTGAACCCTGGCTTACCTGCAAGTATGCCGCAAAATCTTTTTGCGTGTACTTTCCACATCCTTCCGCGATATTGGTAGGCACAGATGTTGCCGATCTGCGCATCTGATCAATCAGGTTAAATCGCTCTTCCTTCGGAAATTTTTTGGTTAATCGATAAACGAGTAACACCAATTCATGGGCCTTCTGCCACACTAAAAGTTTTTTAAAATCTTTCATAAAATTTGATTTAAGGTTATTCACTCATAGCATCCCTGGTGAATACTCAACAAAAACCAAATCTGCTTTCTGCTTTTTGCCTTATGTTATCTGCTTTATGCCTTCTGCTTTACGCTTTATGCTTTACGCTTTACGCTTTACGCTTTACGCTTTATCAAAACACAACACTCTTCAACCTCAACCCCTCGCGCTCATCCAAACCAAACATCAAATTCATATTCTGCACCGCCTGACCAGAAGCTCCTTTCAGCAAATTATCGATCGCGGAGTGGACAACAACTTTATCTCCCTCCTTCTCGATTCCGATCACACATTTATTGCTGTTCACAACTTGCTTGAGGTCCAGTGTTTCATCAGACACAAACGTAAATGCAGCATCTTTGTAAAAATCTTTGTAGAGTTTTTTCAGTTCGTCAAGCGATCTATCTGTCGAAACAATCGAGCTTACAAAAATGCCTCGTGTGAAATCTCCGCGCCATGGCACAAAGTGTAGCGCGCCAGCAAAAGACGGCTGAAGTTGTTTGAGCGACTGGTTGATCTCTTTAAGGTGCTGATGAGTGAGCGTCTTGTATGCAGAGATATTATTGGCGCGCCAGGTAAAGTGAGTTGTATCCTGAAGTTTCTGACCCGCCCCCGTTGACCCCGTAATCCCCGTAGTGAAAACTTCTTTTAAAGCCCCGGCTTTCGCAAGCGGCAACAAACCCAATTCGATCGCTGTTGCAAAACATCCGGGATTTGCAATATTAACAGCCTTCGCGATCTTGTCTTTGTTCAATTCAGGAAGTCCGTAAACAAACGTTCTCCCTTCAACCGAATCACCGAGACGAAAATCATGACTCAGGTCGATCACCCTGGCAGCAGCGTCAATCTTATTCTCCTGCAAAAACTTCTTACTCTCACCATGACCAAGGCAAAGAAAAATCACGTCCGCCTTTCCGATCGAATCAGAAAACAATACTGACGTCTCGCCAATAAGATCCGGATGCGCACTATGCAACGGATTACCGGCATTACTCCTGCTATGAACAAATGATAATTCAACAGACGGATGGTTCAACAACAAACGAATCGTCTCACCACCGGTATATCCTGCTCCACCAATTATTCCTGCCTTAATTTTCATTTCTAAAAAGCATAACGCTTAAAGCATAAAGCTAAAAGCAAAATGGGTTTAATATAATTCTATAGTTTACGAGGATGCACATCAAGTGCTTTTCTTGTCCCCTTTAATTTTTCGTTCACGTTAAATCTCCAACGATACCCTAAACCACTCAAAGCTCAAAGCTCGCAGCTCGCAGCTATTTCCCTTCCACATCCGCCTTCACCTGATTATAGATCATCGTTTGATTACCGAAAATCTTCGAGAAACCTTTTACGTCATCACCTGACCAGCCAAGATTCATCTCGCCATACTTTCCAAACTTAGATGACATCAGATCGTAAGGCGATTCAATTCCAAGAACCTGGAAGCGATACGGCATCAGCTGGATGTGCACGTCACCTGTCACATTTTGCTGCGAGCTGATGAGGAACGCCTCCATATCGCGCATCACAGGGTCGAGGTACTGGCCTTCATGAAGCCAGTTCCCGTAGAACTGTGCGAGTTGATCTTTCCAGGTCAGCTGCCATTTGGTGAGCACATGTTTTTCCAGGGCATGATGCCCTTTGATCACCAGCATGGGAGCAGCAGCTTCAAAGCCAACGCGGCCTTTTATCCCGATGATGGTATCGCCCACGTGGATATCTCTTCCGACCCCGTACGGGCCGGCAATATTTTGCAAGAACTGTATTGCTTCAGTCGGATGACCGAAGGCTTTATCGTTGACATGGGTCAACTCTCCTTTTTCGAATTTCAGCTTTACTGTTTCGGAGCCGGTCTTCGTTACCTGGGTAGGCCACGCTTCTTCCGGGAGCATGCCCAGCGACTTCAAGGTCTCTTTTCCGCCCACGGATGTGCCCCAGATTCCTTTGTTGATGGAATACATCGCCTTGTCGAAGTTCATCTGAACTCCCTTCGACTTCAAAAAGCTGATTTCCTCCTCACGTGACAATTTAAGATCACGAATGGGTGTGATTATCTCGATGCCTGGCACGAGGATATTCAAGATCATATCGAAACGAACCTGGTCATTGCCGGCCCCGGTGCTTCCATGGGCGACCGCACTCGCGCCAAGCTCTTTCGCATAGTTTGCTGTTGCCAACGCCTGCGACATGCGTTCAGCACTCACGCTTAGCGGATAGGTGTTGTTTTTCAAGACATTCCCGTACACCAGGAAGCGAATTACCTTGTCGTAGTAATTTTTTGTTTCATCCACAGTTTTGTGAGAGGCGACACCCAGGCTCTTCGCGCGGTCTTCAATCGCCTTGATCTCGGCCTGGTCGAAACCACCAGTATTCACCGTTATGGTATGAACCTCATAGCCCTTGTCTTCACTGAGATACTTTACACAGTAGCTGGTGTCCAAGCCACCGCTGAATGCCAAAACAACTTTTTTCTTCATTTACCTAAATAACTATTTGAAGCAGCTTCCTGCCTTGTAAAATTAAACAATGATTGACTGGAATTACCAGAAAAAGAAAAAGCTCAAAATGGACTTTTTGCGCTCGGAAGCGTCTGACTGGCCATCGTCTTTCTTTCCAAAGGCCTTCAGCAGCACAAATTGTTTGAATCGAACCCAGCGTTCGAACAGACGGAGATTGCCTTTGAAGCCTCTTTGGTAGTGATGGGTATGAACCAGCTCCCCTTGAGGATTTACAGCCGCCCCGGTTTTGACTGGAGGCAACTGCATATTGAGCTTGGCTGCCGCCTCAACGGGATCGAACAGCATGGCGGTGCACATGCAGTTCTTGCGTTCCTTGCTTTTCAGGATCTCGTAGTTTACGCAGCTTTGGCAACCTTTCCAGAACTCTTCATCCGTAGTGAGCTCGGAATAGGTCACCGGCTCATAACCAAGGTCAGAGTTGATCTTCATCACCGCCAAACCAGTAGTGAGGCCAAAAATCTTGGCGTTAGGGTACTTCTGGCGTGACAGCTCGAAGATTTTGTGTTTGATCTCGGTAGCGACACCTGTTTTCCGGAAAGGAGGCGAAACAATGAGGCCGGAGTTAGCAACGTATTTGTCGTGCTGCCAGGCTTCGATGTAGCAAAAACCAACCCAGGTACCATCACGCGTGACGGCAATAACGGCTTTGCCTTCTTCCATCTTCTTGATGATGTAGTCAGGAGAGCGTTTGGCAATTCCGGTGCCGCGCGCTTTGGCTGATTGTTCCATCTCCGTAGTGATGGTCTCAGCATAATGTTTGTCGTCAGCTGTAGCCAGCCTTACGATAATACCGTGTATGTTCAATGTGGTGTTTCAAATAAAGTGGTTGTAATAAAAAAACTTTGCCTAAATGGCAATTCAGCGTTGATATCCTTGACATCACGCTGTTTTCAACAGGATGTTGGAGGTTGTATCAAATCCGCGCAAAGCGTGCGGGTCGTGGTCGCCAGTTCACCAGGGAGGCGATTGCAGAGAACTTGAAAGTTCTTTTGGTGGGATGAGCAGCCGTAGCTACTGACATATGGGTGAACAATGTTTTCAATTTCTTTTAACTGTTTTCGTTAACGTTAGAGAAAAGTCATTCTGTTTGTTTTTTTCATTAATGCAAAATTAAACGATAAAGTTTTTACAAACGCAAACATTTACGCAGAAACTTCAAAAAAAGTTTCCGCGCACTAACTCTTGTTCGGAAGGGAGTCGCTCACCCGCGGGGTGTATCGCTCAATGAACGTGCAGTGCTTCGAGTACCGCGCGAGGAATTGGGCATTAGGAATTAGGCATTAGTAGGGCAGCGGTTAGACCTACGATTTTGCGTCTGAGCGGAAGGGAAAAGCGCCAGTTTAGCTAGCATGGACACGTGGTTCAAAATGAACGCCTTGTCAACTTATGTTTATTATTCAAACCATTGCGTGTGTCATCCGAATCGCATGACCTCTCCTGCATTTCCCAATGCCTGATGCCAAATGCCTAATGCCTTTTCCGATTTTAGTAGAATCGTAACTTTTAGACTAAAAATCCGGACACGGGATCACCAACTTATCCGCAGGCGGCTTCCTTGGGTTTCGCATCGGCCATGTGTACACCAGGCTGAACTCGTGGGCGCCTCCGCTGCCGGGGCCGAGTTTGGAGATAGTATAGTCAAAGCTGTAGCCAATGTTGATCGCGTCTTTGGCGCCAACTTTCGTAAAGCCGAGCAGAAGTACAATCGATTCGTTGTTTACAAAACCATTCACCGACTTAAAGGGAACACCGCGATACCAGGTTCCGAGCACTAGTGGTTCGAACGTGAAGTAAACGCCCAGGTCGAGCTGATCAAAGTTGCCCTGGTGCCGATATTGAAATGCCGGGCCAATGCTTCGCTCCGCGTTGCGCGAATACACTCCGCTGCCCACAACTCCCGGTCGCATGAAGTACTTGAATCCCCCGTGCACAGAAAGCTTCATGGGAAGCTGGGCCTCCTCGCCTATCAGCGACTGATTGGGCCTGTTAATGTGGTTTGCTGATACACCGAGCCACGCCACCTTCGTAAAGAGTAGCCCTCCGGCAGTCAGGTCAACAAATGTCTTGGCGTTGTCAGAGGTGAAACTTTCTGCGGTTGGCTGATCAATGAATTCTCCCGTGGCAGGGTCGAACTGGTCGCCAAAGGTTAGTTTATGGAAATCAACGTTGCGATTATAGACCCCCACCTGCAATCCCGGCCGAAACCCGAGATGTTCCGTGATCTGCAGATCATACGCATATTGCAGCGCAAGACTCAATGAGCGAAGTCCGGCAAGCCCTTCCTGGTCCCGTGTAAGCAATACCCCAACTCCGCTTTTTTTATCCTCCACGAAATAATCGAAGAAGGCAGACATGGTTGTAAAGTTTGCATCGATAGCAGGCCATTGGTTGCGGTAGTTGATTCCGACCCTGGCCTGATTTGTCGATCCAGCGAAAGCTGGGTTCAAATAAAGAGGCGCAGCGTAGAATTGCGAGAATTGCGGATCCTGGGCAGTTACCCGGAACGTTCCTCCGAGCATCAACACAATAAATGCTGACAGGCAAACGATGGCCCGAGCTTTTTCAGAAACCAATTGGGGTAAAAATGACTGCGGACCTGAATGTCTTTGCATTACTAACAGTTAAAAAAACGTAATCAAGGCAAATTAAAGGTATATAGGAAATTTTTGAAAGCGTAATGTTTTATATAAACGTTATGCCCGTTCCGACCTCGGTCGGGAAAAACCCTTATCCTTGTACTTTATAACGGTTTTTTTGGACCAAATTGTATATTTTAAAGTAAGTTGAGCGTTTTAGAATTGATCCCCCGGATGTTTGATTGTAAGTTGTTACCTGTGAAGAGAATGTTCATGCGAAAAAGTTTATCTGCTCTCGTAATCCCTCCGCTATTTCTTCTGTTCCTGATACAGGCAAGTCCTGTATTTTCCCAGCAATACCAGGGGCACAACTGGTATTTTGGAAACAGCCCTTCGGGGGTGAGGTTCAGTCGATCAGACAACTCTGCAACACTGGTCAACAACCAGCGAACACCATTTGGAACCGGAGGCAGCTCCGTGGCAACGGATCCGGTTAACGGAAATCTCCTCTTCTACACCGATGGCGCACAAATCTATGATGCCACTCACAACCTGATGCCAAACGGTGGCGCGTTGGGAGCTAATACTTCAGGAAACCAACCCGTGGCAATTGCGAAAGCCCCAGGGCCGGGCAAGCGGTATTACGTTTTTACAAACACAGCTTCAGGAACGACACCAGGAACGATCGCATTCCGGATCATCGATATGAATCAACTTGGAAACGCATTGTTTCCATCTCCGGCATTAGGTGCGGGCGAAACTGCAACCAGCACAGCGATTGGTGCGCTTACCGGAAGATCGGAAGCAATGATCACTGTACCACACGCAAACCGCGAAGACTTCTGGCTCATCACGCATGCCAATGGAAGCCCGGACTATACGGTAGCATTGGTTGATGCCACCGGAATTGCCTCAGCAACCACAATCACTGGACTTGGTTTGATTGACGTTGCCGCAAACTTCGCATATCATCCGGCTACAGGACGAATTTCTGTATCACCCCAGGAAGCAAGGCGAGATATTGAAATCCTGAATTTTGACAATTCTACGGGAGCGTTGACCTTTTTCCAACGTGCGTTGAACACCGGTGTTCAGTCAACCATTGGCCAGGCAATCTACGATACAGAATGGAGTAATTCCGGAGACTTCCTTTACATCTCGCGTCATGGCGAAACAGGCATCCAGGCGGATGTGCTCCAATATGACGTAAACAATCAGCTCAACACGGTTGTCTCCGTGCTGCCCCAGCCCAACACAATTTTGAGAAGCTATGGATTGCAAATGGCCCCCGACAGTGCGATCTATCATTTGTATGAGCCAACCTCGGGAGTCTTCCGCCTGGGGACGATCACAAACAGCGACACCGTTGCCGCAGCGGTAACGTACACGCCAATAGCATTCACGGCCAATCCTGATTTCGATGGTCTGCAATTCCCATCGTTCGCCCCTCGCGACTCGGTTTTGCTAAACATCACCTTCACAGCGGAGGGTACGTGCGCCAACTCACCTGTTTCTTTTTATCCGACCGTTACGCCTGCAGCAGACAGCTTACGCTGGAGCTTCGGTGATGGCAACGGAGCTACCGCGTGGAGCCCGGTTCACACATACACAGCAGGCGGTGCATTCCAGGTTCGGGTTGCCGCGTATCTGAAAGGTGACAGTGCCGTAGCCACGCAAACCCTGAACATTACGCAATTTGATGTTCAGATCCAGTTGGTGCAAGACACGACCGCGTGTGCCTGTGAGTTGCCTATTAATAACGGAAAGACAACCGTAACAGGCATTGCGTGTCCAAACGATACAAGCGATGACATGCAGGTGCAAGCGCAGGTGCAGGGAGGTTCTCCAACTTTTCAGTGGTACGGCCCGGGAGGACTTTTGCCAGGCCAAACAACTGCAACATTGAGACCTGATTCAGCTGGCTACTATTATCTCGTTGCCACGATGGGGGCGTGTCAGGCCTACGCGGGGGTCAACGTGAAGGAATATGACTCACTTGATCAGCGTGCCAACATCTGGCACTTTGGCCAAAACGCTGGGATAGATTTCAATGGACTACCGGATGATCCACCCGTGGCCATCCGAGGTCCGCTCAACACACCTGAAGGAACATCGGTAATCAGTGACCGCAACGGTCAGGTAATTTTCTCAACAGACGGTCAAAATATTTTCATTCGCGATCCTGCAGACCCAACTCAGTTCGTGGATATTACACCACCAACAGGACTTGGCGGACAAAACAGTTCAACACAGTCCGCGCTGATCATGCCTGTACCTGGTGATGAAACTTTGTTTTACATCTTTACAACACAAGCGATAGAAAGTGGTTCACACGAATTGCGTTACTCCCTCTTCGATCGAAAACTAAACAACGGTCAAGGTGATCTTGCCGAATCCAATAAGCTTCTGTTTGCACGCAGCACCGAGCGAATTACCGGTAACGACAACTGGCTGATTGCCCATGAATATGGAAACAATTCGTTCCGCGCGTATCCAATCTCCGGCCAGGGGATCGGCAACCCCGTCATTTCCGCGCTGGGTTCAGATCATTCTTCAGCGATTGTTGAGCAGGGCCAGGGGTACATGGAACTGGGCGCCCGTAACATTCTCGCTGTTGCCCTTACGACACCCGGCACATCAAACGTTGTGGAACTTTTCGACTTTGTAGACTCTACGGGTATGGTTACCAACTTCCGCACGGCTAACCTCAACAGCACGGCAGGCCAGGTGTACGGCATCGAAATCTCTCCGGGCGGAAATAAACTCTATGCGACACTTAGAAATCCAGGTACCTCCCAGATCGTAGAATTCTCTATCGACTCAGTTGGAAATCCGCACTTTAAGCAGCGCGTTAATCAGACGGGTGAACTTGGTGCCATGCAGGTCGGTCCGGACGGACAAATTTATGTGGCAATCAATGGAAGTTCGTCACTTGGAACGTTCCAGGCCAACGAAGACACCACTGCGGTCACACCATTGCCAAATCCCCTTCAGCCATTTGCGCTCCTGGGAGGCACAACCAGTCAGCTGGGGTTGCCAAACTTCACACAGATCATTTCAAATCCAACCAGTACACCTGGCTTTACCGTTGCCGGAGTATGTTCGGGTGACTCAACAACTTTTACCGGAACGGGTAAAGACGCGGCTATCGATAAATTCTACTGGACCTTTGGAGATGGCCAGTCAAACATCGATGGCGGACCTGAAATAGCCCACTTGTATCCGGCCCTTGCACCAGGGGAAGCTTCGCGAACGTACACCGTGACGTTGATCATTTACAACAAGTGTGAACCACTGCCAAACGGCTACGCAAGGTTCTCTCAGAACATCACAATCTTCGCTCCACCGGCTGATCCAACCAGCGCATTTAATATTTGCCAGGATCCGCTTGTGCTCGATGCAAATCCACCAAACGCAGCCGGACTTACATATCAGTGGTCTACGGGTGAAACAACGGAAACCATTACGGTGAATCGCCAGGCAATTTATAACGTCACAATTACTGACGCGAACACTTGTACTACGGATGCGCAATTCCTGGTAGCTGATAACAGGCCCCAGGTTGAGCTTGGCGCGAGCGTAACAATCTGCGAAGGAACTGCTATCGCTCCCCTGGACGCGCAGAACCCTGGCGCAACGTATGCATGGCAGCTCAATGATGTGGCCAATGGAAATACCGCCCAGACCCAGTCTGTCACTACAACAGCCGCGGGAGTTTTCGAATATAAAGTTCAGGTGACTGATCCGGTTTCAACATGTTTCGCGCTCGATTCGATTACGTACACAATCAATGAATCTCCGAACTGGTCAGCAGTACCTACGAATCCCACGACCTGCTCATCCATGAACGGGCAAATTGCCATTACAATTTTTGGCCCTGCTAACACTTTGTTTACTTATTCAGTTACAGGTCCTAATACAGGTGTTTCAAATACCGACCAGCCTATTGGCGCAATTCCAGCAATCACAGGACTCGATGGAGGAACGTATGGCGTAACCGTAAGCGATCAAATCTCCGGCTGTGCAACAATTAATACCGTCACCCTGAATGACCCGGGATTGACAGTTGCAGCGGTGCCAAACGGAACGTGTGACCCGATCGTGCTTGATGTTGATATTACGATCAACCCTGGCCCACTTCCGCCTCCTTACAATTATCGTGTGATAAGCGTTTCCACCGGGGCGAATGCACAAGGTCCAACTACAGTTAACAGCGCGAGCTTCCTAACGACAACTGCGCTGGCAAGTAATAATCAACAATATGTTGTTGAAGTAACGCACGGAGTAGGGGCCGCAGCATGTACCGCCTCCAGTCCGCAGGTGCTTGTCAATGAATCCCCTGGAGTTCCACTTACGCTCTCACCAAACACTTGTGTGAATCCAATTACAATTACTGCAGTCGGAAGCGCAAATTCGTATGCATGGACCGGACCGAATATCGTTCCGGCAACCGTTAATGCGGCCACAGTTCAAGCAACGCCACCGAACGGAACTCACACCTACAATCTCACTGCGACACAAACTGGTTTCTGCCAGCTCGATACTGCGATCACCGTTGTCGTTGAGGGAATCCTGACTCCGGATTTTGCTCTACCAGATGCATGCAGCGACCAGGCCTTCCTCTCCGCTCAGCCTGTGGGCACATAT
>DASWTP010000294.1:0-7852 GCA_036402075.1 Chryseosolibacter sp.
TCATTGATGCTAAATGAGCCTGATGCCACAGTAGCCGTAGCCGTAGCTCCGGTTCCATTACCAGTGATGGTTACAGTTGGAGGACTTGTCGCATCGTATCCTGAGCCCGCGTTTGTGATCGTAATTCCGGAGATCTTACCACTCTTGATCGTAGCCGTTGCCGTAGCGCCAGTACCACCGCCACCAGTAATTGTTACAGTAGCTGAAGTATAACCGCTACCCTGGGTATCAACTTTAATGGAGCTGATCACTCCAGACACACTGTTGGTATAGCAAGGTACACAGATGTCGGTTCCGCCATCACCATTTACATCCGCGATGATCGGACCTTCTGTATAAGTATGCGATTGGCACGGTGCGGTCCACTGAAGTTGCGTACCAGTATCACCGTCTACAACTGCCAGGATTTGGGAATCGCGGTAAACCATTTCCGGGTTTCCGTCATTGTTAAAGTCATAAATCGTAACTGTTAACACTCCTGAACGCGAGTCATTGATCGTGCGCGGGCTGGCCCAGAGCGGAATAATATTTCCGGAGGCATCCGTGGTCATACACCACAATTTGTTACCTGCGATGAATGACAGATCGGTTTTGCCATCACCATTGGCATCTCCCAGATTGACCCTACCAGTTCCCCAGATCCAACCATTCGCATAAGTATCGTCAGGAGGAGAAAATGAGGTTACGAAGTTCTTGTTTACATTCCAATAGAAAACTGTGGTAGGGCCACTGTTACTTCCAAGCGCCCCGGAAACGACCACATCGACCACGCCATCGCGGTCGATATCGGCAACGCTACATGAGCTGTGCGTGTCTTCACCATATTCCACAGGGTCGAGCATCACCTTCACGAATGCCTTTTGGGCACCCATGATATCATTCATGTCTTTTAAGAGCGTGAGTGCAGCAGGCGTTTGACCAACGGTACGATTGCTTAACGATGGAATACCATAAATTTTTGTCCCAGAAACCAACTCCATCTTGTTATCGCCAAGAATGTTCACTGCAACAGGGGCGGAGGTTACGTCCGAATCCCAGTTACCGTTCGCTGCAGCGAGTAGGGCGCCTGTTTCCGCTGCATAAATGCGGTCGCGAAGGTAAAGTTCTGCTTTTCCATCGCCATCCATATCTGCAATGCCGAACGTTCCAGGGCGATCCTTGCCGACCGACACGGCCTTATCCCATAAAGGAATCAAGTCATCCTGCCCGTACCGGAATCCCACCAGGTAGAAACAGATTGGCGGTGTTTCAGGGTTACCGCCCCGGTTACTGACAACGCCAAACAACTCAGCTTTGCCATCTTTGTCGATATCCGCGATCAGGTTTTCGTGTTCAAAAAGGAGTCGTTGAGGGACGCAATCCCCGGTGCCAACATTTGAAAAATACTGGTTAGCCGTGTTACCGGAGAGGTTAAAATCAGATTTCACGTCCCCGGCCTTCGTTCCATCGGCCTGCGGAGCGCGGGTTGCAATCACACGCATTTCCGAATTCCATTTCGAGGTGATAACGGCATCCGGGATGCCATCGCCATCCACGTCACCTACGCTCACTTTTGATTGAGTATCAGCAGTGTTCTGAGAAGAGGTAATTGGGGCGTTTACCAGGTCGAACGGATCGGTGGTACCGGGTGGAACAATCGAACAGTTTGAGCCTTCACCCACGAAGGTCAATCCGTAATAGGTTGCGCAGTTTGAATCTGCCTTATCGATTTTGCCATCATTGTCATTGTCGATACCATCGAAGCATCGGCACCCTTTTTCAATTGTCACAGGGTAATTACAATAGGCATTGGTACAGTTTGCGCTTACACTACAGTCTACAGCGGCTTGCCCGTTCGCAACAGCACTAATCAAAGAGCAGACGGCCGTCAGGCACAAAGCTAGTAATAGGGTACGTTGTTTTGTTGAAAAACAATGTTTCATAATAACGTTTCAGGTATACGAATAGTGATAGTGGATTCTACTTCAAGGCGACTGGTAACTACCAATTGCCGTCATTTCATAAGCAAAACACTGCCGGTTATCGCCTTTTCAGACGGGCAGCCGAACACGTAATAATAAGTGCCCACAGGTACGGCTTTGTTCTGGTAAGTGCCATCCCAGTTTTGTCCTTTTCCTTCAAATACTCTGCGGCCACGAGCATCGAATACGCTCAGCACGCAGTCCGGTTTATCCTGGGCTTTGATGTCCCAAAAGTCTGCAATGCCGTCACCGTTTGGTGAGAATGCGGCTGGAAATGCCTGTACTCCGGAAACGACAACCTCGATTTCAGCTTCTGCAGAACACCCGCCTTCGATGGCGGCCAGCACTTTATACACCGTAGTGACGGTTGGCGTGGCCAGCGGATTTGAAATTGTGGCGTTGTTCAGCGTTTCCGCTGGCGTCCATAAGAAGGTTTTTGTTCCGTTTTCCGGGATTTCTGCGACAAGCTGCGAAGACGCCCCGGCTGGAATTGTCGGAGGTGTTGCTGTTAGATTGATCGTGGGTATTGCTTTTTCGCCAATCGTGATATTGTCATCGCCAGGGCAGCCATTAGCATCGGTGGTCTGGACACTGAATGTTCCCGGACCCGTGATCGTGAGGGTATTGGTGGTTGCCGAATTATCCCATTGAATCGTTGTGAAACTTCCTGTAATCGACAGAACAGCTTGTTCATCAGGGCAGAGGCTGGGTTTGTCGGATACAATGATTGGCAAAACGGCATTGCTTACCAGGACTTGTTTTCCAACTGTAGCCGTACATCCCGACACGCCTGAGTAGCTGATGTTCAGGTTTACCGTATAGTTTTGAGGTGCGTTATAGGTTTTCGTTGGACTTGCAACTGCCGAGCTGGTGGCGTCTCCAAAGTTCCATGCGTAAACCACCGTTGCACGTGAGTCGACTGTTGATGTGTTGCTAAATGTCAGTTGCTCACCTATGCAGGCTGTCGCATCCGCTGTGAAGTTTGCTACCGGGGCCGTAAGAATGGTAACGCTAACGGCCGAGGTTTCAGTTTCGCAGTTCAAGGTTGTGTTTCGGACCCGTACCGTGTAGGAGCCTTCCGCATTTGCCGTGAGCGTGCTGGAAGTACTTCCACCAACATCAACTCCATCTTTTTCCCACTGGTAGGTATGATTTGCAATGTTACTTACACTAAGTTGAACGGTTCCTCCCTGGCAAACGAGATTTGTAGTTGGGTTTGAGGCGATCGCAAAGTTGGCAAGGTTAGCAACGTCCACGCGTTTGGTAACCACCTCACTCTTGCAGGGACCCAGCGAGGCCTGAACTTTATAATATCCTGCGTCATCAAGGGTTGCTACCAGGCTTTGACTTGCACCGGTGACCGTTGACCCATTCGGTTTGGTCCACGTGTAGGTTTCAGATCCGTTTTGGGGAGTGCTGAATGTTAATGTACCTCCCACACAGATTGGCGAGTTCGTGGTGATTACTGGATCGGCAGGTGTTGCACTGGCGTTCGTGGTTACTACGATCTCATCAAACAAGGAACAACTTCCGCTTGTTGCTGTGACGCGATAGGTTCCACCGGTTGTAATTGTGAGATACGGGCTGTTGGTTCCGGTTACTACTCCGTCTTTCTTCCATTCGTACGTCACATTATTCGCGTTGATCGTCTCGAGAATAATCGTTTGGCCGTTGCAGATGGTAAGCGGTTCAGTGTTTTGAATTTCGGGCTGATGACAATGCGTGTTTCGCAGGATTTCAACAGACGTTGTACCAGACACATCACGGAAGGCTGTGTACACAAGATCGGCCTTTCCATCCCCGTCAAGATCTCCGGCTTTAATGTTTCGCGTGTTCCAAACCGTTGGGGTCGTGGTTGGAATATTAAACTTCGTGAAGCCAGGAGAGCTGAAATTGCCGTTGTGCAGAAAGACGTTGATCTCATTTACGTCCTTGTTGGCGTTGACTATGTCTGGGTCTTTGTCGCCATCAATATCTACCACATCGATACCCCATGCGCCAACGGACGTTGTAAACTTAATGGCAGATGCATCGGGTGTAAATGAAATGGATCCGGGTGTACTGGTATTGAGATATACCGCACACACCTGGCTAATAACGACACTGTTTGTGAAAACGAGGTCGAGCTTGCCATCATTATTAAAGTCTGCGGTTTGTATCCTGTTAAAATCGCGATCATCTGGAGTGGTTTGCACAACGGGTGGCGCGAAGGTAATCGCAGAGGTGCTTGTGTTTCGCAGGATAAAAAAGTTGTTGTCCTGGAATCGGTTCACAATGATATCCGCGAGACCATCACCATCGAAATCTTCAACTTCCGCTTCATAGATCCGGAGATCGGTGCTGGTGAGCGAGATGTCGAGTTTTATTGGTGTTGTAGCAAATGATAACGTACCGCCTGTGCTGGTGTTTGTGAATATATAAACAAAATCGGCAGTTGAAGCGCTTACAATAATTTCGGGCTTGCCGTCCTTATTCAGATCCCGAATTCGCATACGCGTTGCTGCGTGGCTTACATCCAGGAAGAGAATGGTGGGAGTTGCTCCCGCACCGGAAGGCGTGGCCAATGTAATCGCTGAGCCTGTACCTCCGGGAGATGTATTTCTGAAAATGATAATACTGTTCCGCGGATCACTACCGCGAGCCGTGACGATCTCGGGCTTCCCATCACCATTCAAATCACCACACACAATATTATCTGTTGCATAGCCCAGGTTTAGCGCAGCCATGTTCGTACGGTCGAACTTCGCAAAGTTCATTGTGCCGGGAGTGCTGTTGTTTTGCAGGATCATGATATCCTGGGAAGCCAGGTATGGCGATACAGAGCGCGCAAATTTTGTGGAAGCGATGTCTGGCTTTCCATCAATATTCAGGTCGCAGAGGCACAAGTCCCAAAGTTCCTGCTGAGCGGTAAACGAAAGTGGTGCAGCAAATTTTGTGGGATCGAAAGGTTCAGTCTTCAGGGAAGGCATAAACTTAAGGTCAGCCGTGGCGGAGGTACCAGACGTCTTATTTGTAACGCGAATATTCGTGAGGGTAGCCTGGGCCGGCACCTTTACTTCAATACTGAATTCGGTTGAAGAGATGATGGTTCCCTTCACGGGGCCAAACCAGACATCGAGGTTTGCGGCCGTGGCGCTAAAGCCCGATCCAGTAACAACCAAAGTGTCGTTATTATAGGTATTTAACGGAGCCACGTTCTGGATTACCGGAACTTGCGCGTTAGCGAAAAGGCTAACTCCAAAAGTCAACACAATGAATAGGTATAGTCTCATTTTACTCGATCAATGTTGCACGGTCAACAACCAGGCATCACGCAATATTTTCATTTTTCTTACACGGTCTCGTTCGCTCCGCGCCTGATTGATATCTGTAGTTTGGTAGAGGTAAACATACCAAAGGCTTGTTTGCGTTAAATGGCCATAATCGGCTTTAAATCCAAGTTTTATCAGTCCATCTGAAAAATGTTTCGCATTCGCGTCTGATTTAAAGACACCCCCGATCACGTAATCTGCTACATCCAATTCTTCCTTGTGATTTCCACGCTTAATAAACTCGTGGCGCTCCGCATTTGGATGCGCGGCTGGATGTTCATCGTGATGTTCGGTCGGATTTTCCGCGTGAACTTCAAGTCGTTTCAGCGTCTCGGTTTCATCGTGCTGAAGCTCTTCTGTTGGAAGGACCGTTTCAACCATTTCCTGTCGCAGGCGAGGGTTATGCTGGCGCGGAACGCTGTCTCTTCGCACCGGTGGTTTTTCAATTTGGGTAACAGGAGGTTTTTCCGTGACAACCGGAGGCTTTTTATTGGCTTCAGCCTTTGCCTGTGCTGCCTGTCGATCGGCCTCTGCTTTTGCCAGGCGGTCAGCTTCTGCTTTTTTCGCTGCGTCTGCTTTTGCCTTGCGGTCCGCTTCGAGTTCCTGTTGTTTTCGCTTCGCTTCTTCCTCGCGTGCTTTCGCCTGTGCTTCTAACTGTTTTTTGCGTTCGGCCTCTTCCGCTTTACGTTTCTCAGCGATTGCCTCGCTAGCTGATTTACCGGTGTGCTTTTTCTCTTTTTCTTTAACAGTATTTACAAAAGAGTACGCGTGCGTACCTTTCTTGTGCTGACCAAAGAGGAAGCTCAGGCTTACTTCAACAGTGGGGCTGTTAAGTTCGTTGATGCCGGAATTGGCCAGGCTGTATGAAGCCCCGATGGCAAACATATTTTGAAGTTTTATGCCGCCCAACGCTGAGATGCCAAAATCCTGCTTATAGGATCCGCCCAGCCACAATGTGTGATTCAAGTGCAGGATTCCTGCAACTTCAAACTGCGCGGGCAGGTCCGTGTTGATGCGGTAAAGCGCATATGGCTCAAATACATTCTTATTGTTATTGAAATAAAAACGATTGCTCGCATTAACGATGATGGACTGGAATGGCTTTACTTCCGTGATCGTAAAAGACTCGGTGCTTACATAAGAAGGAGAGAAAATGGTCGGCATGGAGGCTCCAATATGAAATGACCGATGGTGGAACGAAATTCCGGCATTCCCGGTAATGGCCGCGTTGTTATCCAGCACATTAGCAAAGGCGGGGTCGTTTGTGTTAATCTGCTCCATGTCAAGTGAATTCCAGCTTCCTCCAGCCGAGATGCCAAAACGGATTGAGGAATGCTCTGCGATCATCGCGTTATACCCAAAGGAAATGCGCAATGCAGAGTTTGTGAGGAGCCCTTTTTTATCGTTTGTAACGCTTAGTCCAACCGCGGTTCTTGGATTTATGGGCGTGTGCAATGAGACGTTGGCGATGGAGGGGCCCCCATCGATATTCATCCATTGCCTTCTATAGATGAGCGAAAGCGCAGATTGCCCGTCAATTCCAGCATAAGAGGGGTTAATCAGGTAGGGATTTAGATAAAATTGCGTGAAATTAGCCTGATCCTGCGCTCTTAGACTCGATAATGATGAGATTGAAAGCAGACAACACAACCAAAAAATATGCTTCATTAAAAAGTAAATTCTAGCAATAAAACGACAAATATCTGATGTCATCAAACTTTTTCAAGTCTACAATCAAATTTAACCTTTAATTTACCATTATTTTTTGAACCGTTGAGTTCTGTTCCGATAGAACGATGTTATAGTCTACCAAGTATGCGTCAAGAAAAGACACTTTTTTGCATTTTTTCGATCATTTCTTTTGCGATTCTCCTGTGCATTGGCGGAAGTGCGTCTGCGCAGAAGTTCAGTTTTGGATTCCGGGCAGGCGCAGGCATCAGTTGGGCAGGGTTTGGAGATAAAGACCAGAAGGATACGTTTTCCACAAGGCCAGTTTTCGGCTATGGCGCTGCCTTCCAGGTTGGCTTCCCGCTCAAAAACGAATTTCAGCTTAAGCTGGAGGGCGGTTACTCGCGGGAGGGAAGAAGGCTTTTTTTCAACGACAACAGCTGGGAAAACCGAACACACTACAACTTCCTGGAAGCGCAGATGCTCCTGCAACGGAAATTCAAGTTTTACCTCCGCAAGAATGTACCGTCTGAGTTCTTCTTTAGCGTTGGCCCGGATATCAACTATTGGTTAAATAGCAAGGGTGCCATTATCGTCAACCGCAACAAGCCGGGTGCGAAATATGACGTGATTTTTGACGAAACTCCCACCGCAGACTATCATAAAATGTATTACAACAATATGAACCGGTGGCTGTTTGGCCTCGTGCTGGGAGTGGGTGTGAAGGCACCGCTGCGAGGTCGAAGCGCGTTTAGCTCCGAAATCAGGTTCGTGTCGGGGCATACCTTTCTCGGAAAACCGAATAGTTCATATATCGAGATCCTCGGTTATGACGACACACAATTCACGAATATAAAGTCCTTGAACCTCGTGTTTACCTACCTGTGGGACATGGACGTCAAAGAAGGGCGG
>DASWTP010000295.1:0-51037 GCA_036402075.1 Chryseosolibacter sp.
TTAAATGAAGAAGGAACAACCATCGTAATGGTGACACACTCACCGTATGATGCAAACTACGCACACAGAATTGTCAATCTCTTTGACGGAAAAGTGGTTACTGAAAATATTAAAGAGCATTTCCACATTTAAACTAGTAAAAGCAGAAGTCAGGTGATTGTGGCGGTCAGTAAATCCTGACTTCCCTTTTCTGTGAAGCCTTTCGGAGTAATCCGGAAGGCTTTTTTTTCTCGCGGTGATTGAGAAGCCAGAGCTAATGTGCAGGCTCGAAATGACGGGACTTGTCATTTCGAGCCTGCTCGTCACAGTAATCGCTCACCATCACCGCGAGAAACCTGGCCTCCCGGCACCCTGGTTCCTTGTACGGATGGACACACCACTGTACAATAGTGAACAACTCTCGCTCACGCGCTATGAATTTTGAGTCCAGACCGCATCTTTTCCTCAATGGCACATTTCTTGGCCATTCCATGCAACCTTGAGTGACCTTTAACAGTCTTAGACCTGACTTCAATACCAAACACCCACATGATCAAAAATTATTTACTCATCACCTGGCGGAGCATGATGAAGAACAAATTGTTCATTTTCATCAATATCTTCGGCCTCGCCATCGCTATTGCCTGCTGTATCGTAGCCTATTTTAACTGGGAATTCGACAGCACCTTTGATTCTTATAATAAGAACCGGGAGACTATCTATCGCGTAAGCACCGTGCGCGAATTCGAAGGACGTGAGAGGCTCTATGGCCATGCTCCGGAACCCCTGGCCCTGGTCGTGCGACAGAATATTCCGGATGTCGACAAAGTCGTGCGAATCAATTGGTCGTGGTCGAACTTCAAAGTAGGCGATAACCTTTTTCCCGGCCAGCTTGCCTATGCCGATGCAGAACTTTTTGACGTGTTCACATTTGACTTCATTGCCGGAAATCCTGCTGACCTGAAAGACAAATCAAAGGTTTTCCTGAGTGAAGAAATGGCAAAGAAACTTTTCAATTCCACTGATGTGGTTGGAAAGCAGCTCACGCAGGTCATGGGCGGCACTACTAAGGAGATCCAGGTGGGGGGCGTGTTTCGCAAGCCGCCACCAAATTCCAGTCTGAACTGGGAATCGTATATGTTTTACGACAATTATTTCGATGAAGCTAAGGATTCGAAAGACAGCGACTGGAAGGTGCGGAATACGTGTTTTGTGCAGATCAACGATGCGTCACGACTCGCAGCCGTGAGTGATCAGCTCCAACCGCTGAGAGAAAATAACAATGCGGTACGCGAAGATTTTCAAATCAAAAAATTTGTACTCGACCCACTGGTCGGTATGGGCCAGCGTGATTCCGCTAACGACACATGGTCGCAAACCCGTTCGAGCAGCCCCACGGCCGCAGTGATCGCCCCGGTGATGATGGCCGGATTGCTTTTGCTGATCGCGTGTTTCAATATGACGAACACAGCAATTGCTATCTCATCACGAAGGTTGAAAGAAATTGGCGTGCGAAAAGTGATGGGAGGGTTGCGAAGTCAGCTGATCGCACAATTTATCGGGGAAACCACATTCATCTGTATTATCGCGCTCGGCCTGGGTTTGTTACTCGGTGAAGTATTGCTTGGATCATGGAATGCCATGTGGGAGTACATGAAGCTGACATCCCACTACTTTGACAATCCCGCCTTTATCATCTTCATTATCGGTGTATTGCTCGTGACTGCGTTGCTTGCAGGTGCATATCCTGCATTTTACGTGAGCAGCTTTGAACCAGTGAGCATTCTGAAAGGCACGTTCAAGTTTGGCGATTCGAATGTATTCACCAAGGTTCTGCTTGTGCTTCAGTATGCGTTTTCGTTGCTCGCGATCATTTTCGCAATTGCGTTTTACGGAAATTCCGTATACCAGAAAGATTTTGATATCGGGTTTGATCCCGACAACGTGATCATCGCTTACGTTGACAACCAGGGCGAATACGAAACATACAAAAATGCACTCGCGTCAAACAAAGATATAAACATCATTGCCGGCTCGCAGCACAGCATCTTTTCATCTGGCTACAACGATCCGGTAAAGTTTGAGTCCAAGGAGCTTGAAGTGGACATCATCAACGTGGGTGACGACTATGTAAAAACTATTGGGTTGGAATTGATTGAAGGACGTGATTTTCAAAAAGACTCAGAGACCGACCGAAAAGAATCCATCATTATTACAAAGCGTTTCGCGGATAGTTTTGGATGGGATAACCCGATTGGAAAACAAGTGACCTGGATGGACACGGTGAAATTATACGTGATTGGCGTGGTGAAGGATGTTTATACAAACGGCTTGTGGCGGGAAATGGATCCGCTGATGATTCGCTACACCACACCGGACAAATACACCCATGTAATCGTAAGCATGCCACAGGAAAAAGTGAAGGATGTTAACGCATTTATGGAAAAAGAGTGGAAGCAGATCTTCCCGAACCGTTTGTATAACGGGCGCGTGATCAACGAAGGAATGGTTGAGGCCACCCAGGTGAACGTGAATATTGTAAAGATGTTTGCCTTCCTGGGAATTGTTGCCCTGCTCTTATCTGCCACCGGCTTATTTACGTTGGTGTCATTGAATATTATCAAAAAAATGAAGGAGATCGGGGTACGGAAAGTTTTAGGCGCATCGATCGCGAACATCACACGAATCATCAACACGCAATTTGTGATCATGCTGGTGATCGCTTCGTTGCTTGGTTCACTTGGAGCGTACTTCCTGGTGGATATTCTGATGAGCACCATTTGGAAATACTACCAGGCTACCACACCGATGGCGTTGATCCTCTCGGTTGCGGTCATGTTCCTGATCTCGGCCATCGCCATTGGTTACAAAGTGTTCAGCGCTGCATCAATGAACCCGGTGAAGACCCTTCGTGTAGAATGATCAATTAACCCTGCTGAGGACTCCTTTCGCCACAAGGAGTCCTCTCATTTTTCTTTTTACCTCGCACCTGTAACCTCGCGTAAACTAATCGCGTCTTATTGTCAATCAAAAATTTTATGCTGACCAATTACTTCAAAGTTGCGCTGCGCAACATTCTGAAATACAAATTTTTCTCAGCCATCAACATCCTGGGAATGACTATCGGAATCACGGCCTGCCTGCTGTTGGTGCTTTATGTGACGGATGAGTTGAGCTACGATCGTTTTCACAGCAAGGCCGACCGAATTTACCAGGTGGGGCTGCACGGTAAGATTGGAGACCAGGACATCCGCACATCGTCTACTTGTCCGCCTATGGCAGAGGCCTTTGTCAAGGAAATTTCCGGTATCAGCGAGGCAACGCGTATTGCTGACTTCTGGGGCGCACCCATCGTAAAATACGATGACAAAGTATTCACGGAAGAAAACGTTTTCTATGCTGATTCAAATTTCTTCAGCTTCTTTTCATTCGTGCTGAAAGAAGGAGACGTGAAAACAGCTTTGCAGGAACCCAACACGGTTGTCATTACCGAAAGTATGGCAAAGAAATATTTTGGCGAGGAATCTCCGGTTGGCAAGCTCCTTACCATTGGCCAGGACAACGCTGCGTACAAAGTGACTGGTGTTTCGGAAGACACTCCGTTAAACTCACACTTCCTCTATAATTTTCTCATTTCAAGCAGCTCAGGGCAACACCTGAAGTCCACGCAATGGCTCAACAATTACCTGCATACCTATTTTGTTCTGCAGGAAGGCGCGGATCTTGCCACGGTCGAAGCAAGGTTTCCTGAAATGGTAATTAAGTATGTTGGCCCGGAGCTGGAGAAGCTCATGGGTATGGACATCAAAAAGATGGATGAGTCAGGCGGTAAATACGGATACTATACAACTGCGTTGACCGACATCCACTTGCGTTCCACATCGCAACATGATCTGGAGCCAGGAGGAAACATCACGTATGTTTACTTCTTTAGCGCAATTGGCTTGTTCATCATTGTGATCGCCTGCATCAATTTCATGAACCTTTCAACGGCACGGTCCGCAGGTCGTGCAAAAGAAGTTGGACTGCGAAAAACACTCGGGTCGTTGCGCGGGCAGATGATTGGGCAATTCCTCGCGGAGTCTATGGTGTATAGCCTGATTACTGTTGTGCTCGCTTTTGGATTATGTTACGTTTTGCTTCCACAGTTTAACCTCCTTGCCGGCAAACAATTGGGGATGCACGTTTTGTTCAGCCCCATGTTCATTGCTTCCCTGGCAGGTGTCGCGTTATTTGTGGGACTTGTTGCCGGGAGCTATCCTGCATTTTACCTGACCTCTTTCAATGCTGTAGAAGTACTAAAAGGCAAAGTCCGCGCAGGCGTCAAGAGCAAAGGCGTGAGGAGCACACTCGTGGTTTTTCAGTTTGCACTTTCCATCTTCCTCATCATATTCACAGGCGTTGTTTACCAGCAGATCAAGTTCATGCAGAATCGCGACATGGGCATCGACAAGCACAATGTGATGGTGGTTCATAGCGCTACTCGCCTGGGCACAAACATCGATGCCTTTAAAAATGCACTCACGGAACAAACCGGAATTACGAAAGCAAGTTTTACCAATAACGGTTTCCCGGGCGTAAACAACACAACGGTATTCAAAGCTGCCGCGTCCGAGCAAGACCACATCATGGGTTTATACTATGCTGATTACGATCACATGGACGTAATGAAGTTTAAGCTAAAGGAGGGAAGATATTTTTCTCGTGATTTCCCATCGGATTCTACTGCGATCCTGTTAAACGAAGCTGCCGTTGAGGAATTTGGTTTCAAAAATCCGCTCCAGGAAGAAATTATTTTTAATGATGATGGCAGAAACGAACGGCTTCGCGTGATTGGTGTGTATAAGGATTTCAATTTTGAATCGTTAAAACATGAGGTGCGCCCGCTCGCCATCCGACTCACCAACAATTCGTGGAACCTGATGGTGCGCTACCAGGGAAGTTCGAAAGATGCGGTTGCCACGGTTGAAAAACTCTGGAAGCAATATGCTGCCAACGAACCGTTCGACTACGCCTTCCTCGACCAGAACTTCGATGAGCTCTTCCGCGCGGAGCAACGCATGGGTGAATTGTTCACGATCTTTTCGGGTCTTGCAATTTTCATTGCGTGCCTCGGTCTCTTTGCGCTTGCCGCCTTCACTGCAGAACAGCGCACCAAGGAGATCGGTATTCGCAAGGCAATGGGAGCAACCACTTCCGGACTTGCAATTTTGTTGTCAAAGGAGTTTACGAAGCTGGTGATCATCGCGATCATTCCAGCGGCAGCTGTTGCTTATTATGTTGTAAACAACTGGCTTGGCACATTTGCTTACCATGTGGAAATCAGTCCGCTCATTTTCGTTGCCAGTGGTGTGATTGCCATCGTAATTGCGTGGCTGACCGTCAGCTTCCAATCGATTAAGGCTGCGCGTTCCAACCCCGTAGAATCTCTTAGGTACGAGTAGTTTCGTAATAGATTTAGGTTGAAAAAGGCGCTTTTTGGCGTCTTTTTCGCGTTTTGTCGGGGCAATATTAAGTTTTCAGAAAGCCGCTCTACTTCGGACGACTTTTTTTAAATTGGAATATCAACCACTAGGTATGGAAAAAACGAAAGTATCCAAGAAAGCATTGAAGAGTCTGCTGAACGATTCAATGAACACGGCTATAGGTAACTTAGAGCTACCCAAGCCAAGCAAAAAGGTTAAAAAACTCCTTGACCGGAGCTCAAAGAAACTGGCTTCTGAATTCAAACGGATCCTGAAGAAAGAGAATTCAAAGTCGAAAAAAGCCGAGAAGGACCTGGCTTATGTGGATGACGTCCTCAACGGAAAGAAGTCACGCAAAAACCGGAAGCCTCAGGCGGTTGAATCGGTTTAGTTTTCAGGTTTATAATAACGATGATTACCCAGGGGCCACCTTGGGTAATTTTTTTTTAACTGTTTTCCACGCAATGACTGTTTATTAATATACCCTTCGATATTCCAGCTCCTCTGCGATCGTCACACTCATCAGAATCATGAGCATGCCATAGAAAATATCTTCGAGGGGGATAGTTCCGATGCGGATGCCCATATTTTCGCTGTCGTTATACCACACAACAGGTTCATCGATCCAGGAGCCCGTAAGAACTCCGTTGACAATAAAGAAGGGAATGAGCACAAACAAAAAGGCGAAATAGAACCTGCCCATATAACGCGGCCGGAGTTTTAGCATTTGATAGGCGAGGAAAAGGCCGAGCGCCATAAAGGTCAGGCCTGTGTAGGCATTGCCAATATAATAACCACCAAAAAGCAGCATGAAAAAGATGATGACACTGGAGATAATTTCATGGTGCGGATAGAAATAGTCCCGCTCAACAAGGTACGTGAGCGAGAAATAAATAAAGTAGCTGGCGTAAGGAATACAGAAGAAGAACAGGACTTCCTCGAGCGGCAGGCTTCCGAGTTTTATGCCGGAAATATATTTTTCATTGAACCCCCAGATTCCCATTTGAGTGAACACTTCATCCCACACAATAAAAACGATGGCCGTAACGGTGATGGCTGGCAGCACATACTTCCACTTCTTTGAGAAATTGGCTTTTGGGTAAAAGCTGAACAGGAACGGGACGATGAACGAACCAATGTTCAGCGCCAGGTAAAGGTATTTGCTATCCAAGGTGGGGTTATTGGGTTTGTGATCTTTCCTTCTTCAAGATAAAGTTTTTTGGTTCATATTTTTTAGGAGCGATCAAAAATCCAAAAGCTTCACAGCCGTCTTTTGTGTGTTTGCTATGGTGGACGTAGTGGGCGTTAATCATGCGCTGAAGGTACTTGCTGCGCTTCTGTGGTCTCCATCGCAGTCGTTGGTGCACAATGATATCGTGGAATACAAGATAGAACAATCCATAGCAAAAGATACCCAGACCCACGGCCAGCATGTATGGATCGTACGTGACCAGCGAGAAGTAATAAAATAGGCCAATCGAAGGAATGCTGAACACGAGGGCGAAAAGGTCATTTCGCTCGAGCGCATGATCATGGACCGTGTGATGAGATTTGTGCCAGGTCCAGAGAAAGCCGTGCATGATGTACTTGTGCGTGAACCATGCCACGAACTCCCAGAACAAAAAAGTCCCTACAACAATCAACGAACACAGTATGATAACTTTTGCATCCATAAATCAAACAGCGACCGGAGTTCCGGCTTGGTTAAAATGTGTCTTTAAAATGTTGAATCGATAATCAAAAATAGTGTTTACTTCGCGGGCCACAAAGAGCGCATTAACCAGTCTGCCAAGGAGACCGAATGGAATCGCATAATGAAGTTCATCGGTCATTTCAACGCCTCCCGCCACTTCTTTAAAATGATGTTGATGATGCCAGAGCGAATACGGACCGGAGACTTGATCGTCAACAAAATAAAACGGTTCGTTTACGTGCGTGATCTCCGTAACCCAATTGACTTTTAACCACGGCTTCACACTCACCTTATACCGGATAATCTGGCCTGCATACATTTTGTCTGCACCTGATTGCGAAAGGATTTGGAACTTCATAGATGGCGGAGTGATGACTGCAAGATTTTTTGGCGTGGCAAAAAAGTCCCATGCCTGCTCGAGGCTGATCGGTAGAAACTGCGTTCGCTTTAGCTGGTATATCTTCATTGCCTGATTAACACGGGTGAGGGCAAATTGTTCCTATGAAATAAGTGCAAGTTTGTAAGCTTGAAGCACACGTTCACGCGCTTGCTTATGTTCAACAATTGGCCTGGGGTACGCTGCAGTTTCAAACTCAGGAACCCATTTGCGAATGTAATTGAATTCGGGATCAAATTTCTGCGTCTGAAGGCCGGGGTTGAATACACGAAAATACGGTGCGGCATCACAGCCGGAACTCGCGGCCCATTGCCAGCCACCGTTGTTGGATGCAAGATCGAAGTCAAGAAGTTTTTTTGCGAAATATGCTTCACCCCAGCGCCAGTCGATCAGCAGATGTTTGGTAAGGAAACTTGCCACGATCATGCGAACGCGGTTGTGCATGAACCCGGTAGCATTCAGTTCACGCATGCCTGCATCAACGATTGGATAGCCGGTGCGGCCCTCACACCAGGCTTCAAACTCGCTCACATTATTGCGCCATCGGACCTGATCGTATTGCGGTTTAAAAGCCCTGTCAACGTTTGGAAAATGCCAGAGAATCATCTGGTAGAATTCGCGCCAGATTAATTCGTTTAGCCACGTTTCGTTTTTCGTGATGGCCACCTGCACCAGCTTGCGGATGCTGACGGTGCCGAATCGCAAATGGACACCAACCCTGCTTGTCCCGGCAATACCTGGGATATCGCGCCTCAAATGATAGTTGTCGATCACCGTGCCTCGTATAGAACGCGCTGGGAAAATTGTTCCGGTTCGTTCAAAACCAATTTCCTGCAGCGTTGGAAACGGCAGCGGTTGTGTTCGATAGAGGTTTGAGAAATATTTTTCGCTTGGATAACTTTTTTGATAGAACCCGTTCAGCTTTGCCTTCCACTTCTTGCTATAAGGTGTGAAAACCGTATAAGGTTCTCCATTGTCTTTCACCACTTCATCTTTTTCGAAAATCACCTGGTCTTTAAACGAGTGAAACGTTGTTCCATTTTTTTCGAGGATCGCCTGCACCCGTTCATCTCGCTTTCGAGCGTAAGGCTCATAGTCGTGGTTGGTGTACACGGCACACGGACTGATCTGCGAAAAAATGTCGACCGGATCGCCATGAAAAATCAGAATTGATGATCCAGCCTCTTCCAATGACGACTTCAAGATCGACAGCGATTGATGGATGAATTCCACCCGTCTGTCAGTTTTGTCATCGAGCTCGTTAAGGATCACCGTGTCGAAGATAAAGATCGGAAGTACGTTTTTATTCGTTTTGAGTGCCCGGTAAAGCCCGGCATTGTCGGTGGCGCGAAGGTCTCGCCTGAACCAGAATACCGTAGTGTCAGGTGAAATTTTCGCTGCCAATGAGGTGGAATTCAAATACACGCGTTTTTTTTCAAACGGCCAACGGAAGCTGAGGATGAGTCAGGATGAGCTTGAACCAATAAGTGTAGTGGGAGGGATTTTTCTTGACGTCTTCCTTAAGCCATGAAAGGCTCACATATTTCCAGTCTTCCGCTTCTTCTTTGTTAAGCGCGGGTTCGCCATCGAAGCCGGCAACAAAAACGTGATCCAATTCGTGCTCGATCAGGTTTTTATCCAGCGGTGTTTTGTACACGAACTTGTATGAGAACGTAGGCTCAACATCAATACCAATCTCCTCCTTTACACGCCTTTTTATCGTCTCCGTCATTTCTTCGTTGGGCTGCGGATGGCTGCAGCAGGCATTTGTCCACAAGCCGCCACTGTGATACTTGGACTTCGCTCGTTTCTGAAGCAGCATTTCACCTTTGGAGTTAAAAACGAGAACGGAAAACGCCCGGTGCAATTCACCTTTCCGATGAGCCTCCATCTTTTCCATCGTTCCGATCGGATTGTCGTCTTTATCTACCAGTATGACCATCTCCATTAAATCAAATTTAGCTGATGCTTTACAAAAGAATAAGCGAGGAGCCTGGCTTTGTGCCGGTTGCGGATTCGAATTCGTTTATTGAGCACCAGTTCCGAAGGTGTATTGCGTATTTTCTTAAACAAGGCGTAATAATAAACATACGCTACATACACGCCAAAGCGAGAAGCCTTCGGGAGCTGCTTTATTCCTTTAAACGCATGGCTGAAGTCCGCCAATATGCTTTCCTCGATTCTTTTTTTGCTGGCTTCGTCAAAGTTGCTAAGGTCGATTTCCGGAAAATAACTTCGTCCCATGCCAAGGAAGTCGGCATTCAAGTCTCGCAGAAAATTTACTTTTTGAAACGCGGATCCGAGGCTCATGGCAAACGGCTTCAGTTTTTCAAACATAGCGCGGTCGCCTTTCGTGAAGACCCGCAGGCACATTAATCCTACGACTTCTGCTGATCCGAGGATATATTCTTTGAACGTGTCTTCGCTGTAGTGTTTGCGGAGCAGGTCCATCTCCATGCTTTTCAGGAATTGCTCAATAAGGTCGCGCTCAATTCTAAACTTGTTTACGGTTTGCTGAAAGCTGTTGAGGATGGGATTCAGGCTAATCTTCTCCTCAATGCTTCGATACGTGTCTTCCTTAAATCGGTTGAGCAGGGTTTGCTTGTTGTAATCGTGAAACGTATCAACGATCTCATCGGCAAAGCGAACAAATCCATAGATGGCATAGATAGGATCGCGCAACTCTTTTTCGAGGCACAGAATCCCGAGCGAGAATGAGGTGCTATAGGCTTTGGTGGTGAGCCTGCTGCAACGAATCGAGACGCTATCGTAAAGTTCTTTCATCAAACAGAGGTTTCATGTCTTTTGATCAGCTCGCGCGCTGCCACCTGTCCAGAAATAATCGAAGGCGGAACTCCCGGTCCGGGAACGGTGAGCTGTCCTGTATAGAACAAGTTCTTTACCTTTTTGTTTAGGATCCCGGGTTTCAAATTTGCCGTTTGCAACAGCGTGTTTGCCAGCCCGTAGGCATTTCCACGGAATGCGTTATAATCGGCAATAAAATCATTGTGTGCATATGACCGTTTGTAGACAATGTGCGCCTTGATGCTTTCCCCAATAATGTTTTCCAGCCGCTCGATCACAAGGTTAAAGTATTTTTCCCGCTGATGCTCTTCATCCTTCAGCCCGGGTGCTACCGGGATCAGGATCAGTAGATTTTCATACCCTTCAGGAGCAACGCCTGGATCTGTTTTGGAAGGGCAGCTCACATAAAACTGAGGTGAGGTGGGCCACTTCGGGTCTTCATAAATCTCTTTGGCATGCAGTGAAAAGTCCTGGTCGAAGAAAAGCGTGTGATGGAGGAGATTTTTGATTCTCTTGTTAACGCCAACGTAGAACAGCAGGCTTGACGGGGCCATTACGCGGCTGTTCCAGTATTCCTTTGAATAACGTCTGTATTTTTCAGGCAGCAAATGCTGTTCGATGTGATGGTAGTCAGCACCTCCCACGATGTAATCTGCAGCGAACATTTCTGATCCAACGTGAAGGCCTTTTGCTTTTACACCGTTCATGTTAAATCCGCTCACTGCACTGTCGAACCGGAAGGTTGCGCCATGCGCTTCCGCAATTGACACCATGGCTTCTACAATTTTATACATGCCGCCCATGGGATACCACGTTCCTAAGGCCATGTCGGCATAATTCATAAGGCTATAGAGTGCTGGTGTGTTTTCAGGTGTCGCGCCAAGAAACAATACGGGAAACTCCAGTAGCTTAATGATCTTGGGCTCCTTGAAAAATTTTCGCACGTAGGTCGATATGGACTGGAAGACGTGCAGCTTGAACAAACCTTTAAATAATTCAGTATCGGCAAACTCAAGCACCGAAAGGCCGGGTTTGTACACCAGCTTGTTTACTCCGATCTCGTATTTGTATTTCCCTTCGTCCAGGAATCGCAGAAGCTGCTTGCTGCTGCCGGGTTCAAGCTGATCAAATAGTTTGCATAACGCTTGGACACCCGATGGGATATCGAGATAATCATTTTTTCCGTAGAAGATTCGGTAGGAGGGATCAAGCCTCTTCAGCTCGTAGAAATCAGAAGTCGTTTTGTTAAATTGATTGTAATATTTTTCAAACACGTCCGGCATCCAATACCAGCTCGGCCCCATATCGAATGTGAATCCATCTGCCTCGTATTTTCTGGCGCGGCCACCGGGCAGCGAATTTTTTTCAAATACTGTTACATCAAAGCCCTCTTTAGCGAGCACGGCTGCAGACGCCAAACCCGAAAAACCGGAGCCTATTACCGCAACCTTTTTCATGTAAGAGTGTCAAATAGAAATTTACTCAATATCCAGTCAACTTCTTCTGGATTTCTTTCCGCGCATGAAATATTCTGTTCTTTACCGTTCCGATCGGCAAGTTCAAATGCTCAGCAATTTCATGATACTTATAACCGCTCGTGTGCATCTTAAACGGGATCAGCAATTCATCCCGCAGCTCATTGACGTTTTTCCAAATGTCTTTGTATTCGTAACGACTCGTTGGTGAGTTGAATGTATGTGTGTCTTCAACATTGAGATAATACAACTCTTTGGTCGTGTCGTTTGATGTCCGCGCCCGCTGATTTTTTCGGTAGTTGTTAATGAACGTATTGCGCATAATCGTAAAGAGCCAACCCTTAAGATTGGTGTCTTGCGTGAACTTGTCTTTGTACATCAACGCTTTCAGGATGGTGTCCTGCACCAGGTCCGATGATTCCTCGCGATCATTGGTAAATCGCCTTGTAAACGTCTTCAGCGTACTGCGAAGATTCGTTATTTGATTAGTCAATTCCAGTGCAGTCATTTAGTTTAATAATTATGATGTAATGTTAAACAACATGTCTGCATAAGTCAAATTTGTTCATTTAATGATTAAAGATTTTAACTAAAAGTTAAACAAAAAACAGAGTAACAAATGCCTTTTCCGGCAGATTTTCAATGAAAATCGCTGGTTCGATTCATTACATAACTGTACTTATGAGTTGGCGAGGAACGGGACAAGATCCGCCACACCCTTGAGCACTCGTACATTTGAATGCTTGAGTTCGTGTCTGCGAATTTGATAGCCGGTCAATAGAATTAAGCTTGAAGAAAAGTTCGTTGCCAGCTTTTCTATATAATTATCCAAACTGCTGCGCGTCATCGGGGAAGTGATTGACGTGATGAGCATCTGGGGCTGATGTACGGCATACGCAGCCTTGAGATCGCTGAAGGGAACGGTCTGGCCAAGATAGAATGTCTTGAACCCTGCTTTTCGAAATCGGTAGTGCGAGAATAGCAAACTGATTTCATGGAGTTCGTGTTCAGGCAGAAACAGCATCACTCCCTTGGCAGTCTTGGGCGGAATTGGCAGCGCATCAATGGCAACAATTACTTTCTGCCGTATGAGGTTAGAGATAAAATGCTCCTGGGCCGGGTTGATGTGGTTTGTCTGCCAGAGGATTCCAATCTTTTCGAGGAACGGGTAAAGCACATCCACCACAGTCTTTTCAAATCCGAAACGCAGCACCACCGCGGAGAGAATTTTTTCAAATTTCTCTTCATCGAGCTCCACCATGGCAATGACGAGCTGGTCGATGTGAACCGTGGTTTCGGGTTTCGTTTCACTGATCTCGATGATCTTGCGGCCGATCTCATCCATAGACATGCCGGCAATTTTCGAGATCTTGATTCCATTCGAATTGAGCAGGGAGACGTTGATGATCTTTTTCAGATCGTCATCGGAATAGAATCGGATATTGGTGGTTGTTCGCTGAGGCTCGATCAGCCGATGACGCTTTTCCCAGATGCGGATGGTGTGGGCCTTAATCCCTGAAAGTTGTTCGAGCTCTTTAATTGAATATTTACCCATTTGCGAACGTTTAAAGGCTATAACAACTGCGTCTTAAAATTGTTTTTGCAAGTTTCATCAGAATGATACCTTTATTCATGGCAAATGATCCGCTAAAGTTAGGAAAAGAATGGTTCGACAAAATGGGGTGGACACCATTTGCCTTTCAGCTCGAGGCCTGGGATTGCTACCTCAATGGGAAAAGCGGACTGGTCAACGCGCCAACCGGTAGCGGCAAGACCTATTCATTGATGATGCCCATCGTCCTTGAATTCATTAAGAATCACCAGACGGCAAAAGCGCAAAAGGCCAGTGGCCTGCAGGCAATCTGGATTACTCCCATTCGGGCCCTCTCAAAAGAAATAGAAATTTCGGCCAACCGCCTTGTCGATGGCCTTGACATTCACTTCCGGGTCGGGGTTCGCTCGGGCGACACCAAACTTAGTGAACGCGCGAAACAACGGACAAAACCTCCCCAGCTGTTGATCACAACACCGGAAAGTCTGCACCTGCTCATGGCAAGCAAAGGCTACGCGGAATTTTTCAAAGACGTAAAAGTGGTGGTTGCCGATGAATGGCACGAGCTTATGGGCTCGAAACGTGGAGTACAGATTGAGCTTGGTTTGTCGCGACTTAAGACAATTTCACCTGCCCTGAAGGTGTGGGGAATCTCAGCAACGATTGGAAATATGGATCAGGCGGTTGAAGCGTTGCTTGGAAATTATTTCTCACCCGGCAAATTCAAGATCGTTCGTGCCGATATTAAAAAGCAAGTGGAAGTTGAATCGGTGATGCCCGATAGCCTGGAACGCATGCCCTGGGCCGGCCACCTGGGTATTCACTTGCTCTCCAAAGTAATTGACATTGTCAAAAATAGTAACAGCACCCTCATTTTCACCAACACCCGATCCTTTGCTGAGATCTGGTACCAGAAAATGCTCGACAAGGCTCCCGAACTATCCGGGTTAATCGCCATGCACCATGGATCGATCAGCCAGGAGCTGAGAAACTGGGTGGAAGATCAATTGCACGAAGGCAAATTGAAAGCTGTAGTCTGCACATCAAGCCTTGACCTTGGTGTCGATTTTCGCCCGGTGGAAACGGTTGTGCAGGTAGGAAGCCCAAAAGGCGTTGCGCGTTTTCTTCAACGTGCAGGCCGAAGTGGTCATCAACCCGGAGCCGTTAGCAGAATTTATTTTGTACCCACCCATTCACTTGAGCTGATCGAGGCCGCGGGGCTTCGTGAGGCCATCCGGAGAAACATCGTAGAAGACCGCTTGCCCTACATTCGGTCGTTTGATGTGCTGATGCAATACCTGATCACGCTGGCGGTTTCTGACGGCTTCAGGCCAGACGAAATTTATGAAGAGATCAAAGGAACATTCAGTTTTGCCAGTGTCAGCGAAGATGAGTGGCGGTGGCTCCTTGCATTTATTACTACCGGGGGAGATTCGCTTCAGGCTTACAATGAGTATCGGAAAGTGGTTGTGGAGAACGGACTTTATCGGGTGGAGAACCGAAACATCGCCATGCGGCATCGGCTCTCCATTGGAACTATTGTTGGTGATGCTTCTCTACATATAAGGTTTGTCTCAGGCAAATACCTTGGAACCATTGAAGAATATTTTATTTCACGATTGAATCCAGGCGATGTGTTTTGGTTTGCCGGACGAAACCTGGAACTGGTGCGCATCAAGGAAATGGAAGTCCATGTCCGAAAGACGAATAAAAAATCGGGGGCAGTTCCCTCATGGCAGGGCGGAAGAATGCCTTTGTCTTCACAGATGAGTGAGATGATCCGCTACAAGATCAATGAAGTGGTACAGGAAAAGCAGAGCGATCAGGAACTGCAATTCCTTGCTCCGCTGTTTGCATTGCAGAAACAACGGTCCATGCTGCCCGGTGCGAGTGATTTCCTGATCGAGTATCTGGAGAGCACCGAAGGCTATCATGTGCTGATGTATCCGTTTGAAGGGAGATTTGTGCATGAGGGAATGGCCGCGCTCATGGCCTACCGCATCGCGCAGATTCAGCCGATCACATTTTCTATTGCAATGAATGATTACGGATTTGAACTACTGTCCGATCAGCCCATTCCAATCGAGGAAGCTGTTGAAACCGATGTGCTTGGAACAGACAATCTGACGCGCGACATCCAGGCAAGTATCAACTCAATCGAGATGGCCAGGCGTAAGTTTCGCGATATCGCAGCGATCTCCGGATTGGTCTTCAAAGGATATCCTGGCAAGCCGGTGAAAGACAAACACCTTCAGTCATCGTCACAATTGTTCTTTAATGTTTTCAACGACTACGAAGCGCACAATTTGCTTTTGCGCCAAGCATATGAAGAGGTGATGGACTTTCAACTTGAAGAAGCCCGCATGCGCAGGGCCCTGGAAAGGATCGCAAAACAAAAAATTGTAATTACCCGTCCCGACAAGCCGACACCGTTTGCCTTCCCGATCATGGTTGACCGCCTTCGCGAAAAACTTACCACCGAAAAACTCGAAGACAGGATCAGGAAGATGGCGTTGAATTATGCGGAGTGAGAATAAGGCATTAGGCATTAGCAATTAGGAATTGGGATGAGTCGTCCTGGAAAAAGTTGACACATCTTTAGTCAACTATGAAAAAAACAAGCGAGTGGTGCGGAGTCGAGCATTTAAGACCCAAGTGTCCATGAGGTACAGGACACTGGGAATCCGAGGCTTTTTATTTACTTCAACAGAAACGAGTCGACTGTGCGTTGCACTCCTAATTCCTAATGCCCAATTACCAATGCCTTTTCCTTGGCACGCGATTTATCTATGTGAAGAAACATTTCAAGAGCACAGATCGTGCAGAAGCAAATTTTAGTCGTGCAACCAAAATCAAACGTATGAAGGGTATTTATCGCGAGATCTTAAGGCCAGATCATGTAGTAAGAGTGATCAGCCGGAATGATGACGGACTGTCGTATGAAGACGGTGGAAAGATTATCTGTACTAAGCGGTTGAAGAGCTTTGACCAGAAGTTTAAAAAAGATGAAGCTGCGACCGCGGCAGAGATCCTCGCAGCGTATAAAATTCCAGCCTAGTCCGTTCTAAAAGATCGACCGGAATAACAAGAACAGTGTTCCGGACATTAAAATCACCACCGGCAAGGTCAATAGCCATGCCATGAGGATATTTCGCACCGTATCAGCCTGCAGATTCTTTATTCCTTTACTGGCCACCATGCTGCCTGCAATACCCGATGACAACACGTGTGTTGTACTGACCGGTAAACCAAGGTTTGTTGACAGGCCAATCGTGCTGGCGGCAACAAGCTCCGCAGAAGCGCCCTGTGCGTAGGTAAGGTGTTCTTTGCCGATCTTTTCACCAATTGTTTTCACTATACGCTTCCAGCCTATCATTGTTCCAAGGCCGAGCGATATCGAAATCATCACGATGACCCACCGAGGTGAGTAATCGGTGATCTTCTTGATAGCCTTCATCTCATCGGAAATGATCTTCTTGTCGGCCGCGCTGATCTTGATCTCAGGCTTGTCAACAAGCGACTTCAAATTTCTGTCCATTACCATGATGTCTTTGCGGACCAGGAAGCGATTGCCTTTTTCGATGGCATCAACCGATTTTTTTCCACTAACCGAAGTCATCAAGGTCTTATTGATCTGCCGGGTCTCTTCGAACTTATCCTGGTCAGGCTGCGACAACGGAGTCGGGTCCAGCGTTCCAAGTACCACTTCAATTCGCTGAAGAGGCTGCGAAAGAGACGTTGGATTCACGTTCGTGTTCAACGCATAAAATGCGGGTACAATCCCAATCAGTATCAACATCACCAGGCCAATTCCCTTTTGTCCGTCATTGGAGCCGTGGTAGTAGCTTACACTTGTGCACGTAAGGATGAGGATGAGACGAATCCACATCGGTGGGGGTGCATTCTTCTTCGGTTCTTTGAACAGCGCGTCACCGTATTGGGTCTTTTTAGTCAACCTTCTAATCAGGAACATCAGAATGATTGTCATCGAAAAGCCGAACAAGGGAGAGATTAACAGCGATGAACCGATTTTACTTGCCTGTGACCAGTCGACCGCGGCCTGTGATGTTCCAGGCAGGAGCGAGTAGGCTATTCCAACACCGAGAATGGATCCTATCAGGGTATGTGAGCTCGAACATGGAATTCCAAAGTACCAGGTTAGCAGGTTCCAGGCGATCGCGCTAATCAGCAACGCCATCACCATGGCAAGACTATGGGCCAGATTCTGATCAATCAATGATTCAACCGGAAGCAAGGCCACTATCCCCATGGCGACTTTTACACCTACAAAAAGCCCCGAAGAAACACCCAGAAAGTTCCAGATTCCCGACCAGATTACCGCTGTCCACGGTTTTAATGAATTTGTATAGATCACCGTTGCTACGGCATTGGCCGTGTCGTGAAATCCATTCACGAATTCAAAACCAAAGGCTGCAATCAGGCAAATTATGAGAAGGACGGTGTACGAAAAATCTAACTCGAACATAAAAGCAAATTCCCTCGCAATCTAAGCCGATTTCGCCATCCGTCAGGCACCGCTCCGTGAAGATTTTATGAAATTGCCGGTTCGGCTTCTATTACGTTGGAAAACAGCGTCTTAGTCGGAATTTCCTTGCGTATTTTGCTTAAAAAGCCAAGGCAGCAGATGTGGCTCCTGGTAGGCTTGAACCCAGCTATCGTGCTTCACATCAGGATATTCGGTATAGCCGGGGTTGCCGCCAGCTTTTTGAATTGCCTGTACCATTGTTCTCGATTGGCGCGGGGAAACAATATTGTCTAACGCACCATGAAATGCCCAGATAGGAATATCCTTAAGCTTGCTGGCAGTTCGCTCATCGCCTCCGCCACATACCGGAACACCAGCGGCAAACTTTTCCGGGTAACGAGCAAGTAAATCCCAGGTTCCATACCCTCCCATTGACACCCCGGTGACATAAACTCGCGAAGGATCGATTGGATAGTCTTTTGAGATCTGGGCGATCAGGTCTATCACGAGCTCCATGGTTGGAGTAGGCTTTGCTTTGACAGATCCATCCTTATTGTGCTCGGCCCACAACTCGTTCTTCGGGCATTGCGGTGCCAGCACATAACATGGGTATTTCCCGCGGTTTTTTGTGTCGAGGAAAAGGTTTTTAATGTGTTTGAGCTGTGCTTCGTTGTCAGTGCCGCGTTCACCCGATCCATGAAGAAATATAACTAAAGGGAATCGCTCGAGCGCCTGGGGGTTAACCGGTTTCAGCAATCGGTAGGGTAGAGATCGATCTCCCTTTTCAAAAATAAGCTTATCAAAAAGGCCTGTTGTCTGCGCAGGAGCCATAGTTGCGGTGAAGAATGCGAGCGCAACCCAAAAGAAATGCCGCATAAGGAAATAAATGTTGGAAGTTTGCCAGCGATCATAAAAATTGCGTTCCCAACAGGGCTGTACAACGGACTGGAATGAACGATTAGGCCCGCGACCCAATCGATCGTTGACGAAATTTAAAATTTGACGGTTGGAAATTTAGAATGTCAGACTTTCGATAGTGGCTATACGATTATACTAACATGACGATAGAAGTTTGTAAGGAACAGATGGAATTGCTTCCGCAGAAAGCGCTTTTCTGGAAGAAGCATCGCATTCTTTTTCTTGCCGACCTGCATTTGGGCAAAGTCAATCATTTCAGAAAGTCAGGGTACCCTGTCCCGGCAAAAGCAAACGACCATAATCTTGAGTTGTTACTTGATGTGGTGGCGCTGTCAAAACCTTTGCGCATTATTTGCCTGGGCGATCTTTTTCACAGCCATTATAACCCGGAGTGGGAAGTCTTTGGAGAAGTGGTGAAGCATTTATCCGGCATTTCGTTTGAACTTGTGATGGGCAATCACGACATCATGAGTCAACATCAATATGAACGGAAAGGCATTCGGGTATATGATGACCTGATCATTGACTCCTTTTTGCTCACTCATCATCCGATGGAAATATTTGATGCGAACCTTTACAACCTCGCAGGTCATATTCACCCGGGTGTTCACCTGGTAGGGAAGGGCAGGCAATCGATGACGCTCCCGTGTTTCTATTTCGGGACGCGCCAGGGCTACCTTCCAGCGTTTGGAATGTTCACCGGGCTGGCCAGAATTGCACCGAAGAAAGAGGATAAGGTATTTGTGGTCGCTGACAATAAAATTTTACTCGTTGCATGATAAAATACATTTTTGCCGTTTCATTTTTTCTGATTACCAGGTTTTCATCCGCACAGGACACTACACGTTTGTCGCTGCTTTTCCTGGGCGATATCATGCAGCACGATTCGCAGATCAGCGATGCGTACGACCGTGTTTCAAAAAAATACAATTATGATCCGTGCTTTCAGTTTGTAAAGCCATACTTGCAGTCAACTGACCTCACGATCGGAAATCTTGAGCTTACACTTGCGGGGCCGCCATATAAAGGTTACCCGCAATTCAGTTCGCCCGATGAGCTTGTCGTGGCATTAAAGAATGCCGGAGTCGATGTGCTTGTCACTGCGAATAACCATTGTGTTGACACCGGGAGAAAAGGGCTGGAGCGGACTGCCATGATGCTCGACAGCCTCGGGATTCCGCGCACCGGCACTTTTGTGGACGAAATGGACAAGCTGAACAATCATCCGCTGATCCTGCACAAGAATGGGTTCAACCTCGCGTTACTCAACTATACCTTTAGCACGAACGGTTTGCCTGTGACCAAACCCAATATTGTGAACATGATCGACACTGCTTCAATTCACCAGGACCTGGTCAAGGCTAAGTCGCTGAGTCCGGATGCGATCATCGTCTTCACGCACTGGGGAATCGAGTACCAGAGTCTGCCTTCCAAGTGGCAGAAGGATGTTACTGAATTTTGTTTCAAACACGGAGCGCAGCTTGTGATCGGGGCGCATCCGCATGTTCTTCAACCCATGGAGTGGCGGAAAGAAAAGAATCAGCTGATTGTTTATTCGCTCGGGAATTTTGTGTCAGGTCAGCGAAAGCGATACACTGATGGTGGCGCTATGATTACGCTGGCGTTGCAGAAAGTTACATTTAACGACAGCAGCTCAATCACAACAATCCAGGACCCGAAATATACGCTTGAGTGGGTTTACCGGACTGCCGATGCCGAAAAAAATTATTATGTGCTTCCTGTTCCAATGTTTGAAAACGACACCACGAGCTTCATTAAAGATGCGGAGTCAAAAGCCGCATTTAAATTATACGCCTCGGATTCAAGGGCGCTTTATGGAAAGTACAATCTGAACGTTCCCGAAAATATTGAGGTTCCATCTGATACACTAATTACCTATAAGGTCTTGTATCTGACCATAGGCCCGAACGTAGATCGCCTTAATTTTTATCCGCCAGTTCCTTATAATGTGGAAAAAGTGATTAGCGAGGGTGCTATGGAAAATTATTATTCGGGCGAATTCCTCGACCTGAAAGCAGCCGAGAAATACAAAGAAACGTTGACCAGGCTTGGCTATCATCCTGTGATTGTAAAATTCGTCAATGGCAAGCAGGCTGATTTCCGTTGATTGATCACGTCAATTTCCGAGGGACTGTCTTCGAAAATTGGTTTGCATTACCAGTCTTCGTCAATCAGCTGGTTGACTTTGATTGTAAAGCTGTCTTTGAAACTGGAGTGGAGGATGTCGAGGTTTAATCCGTTGCGCTTTTTAAAATTCGTGCGGTAGGTGTTGAGGGCAAAATCACTCAACGTTCCGGACACCGGGTGTTGCTCAATCGTTGCCTTGCCGGAACCGGTGGAGGCTTGAAATGCGGTATACGTAATTCCTTCGAGGATCACGCGGTATTTCCCCTCTTTAAAGTTAACGCGAACTTTTCCTGCAAACTTTCCCGTGCGGATAATGGATGAGGTGTTCGTAAATTTTCCCCCGTAGCGTTTGTAGTCGGGGCGATAATCGGTGAGCTCTGCTACGATATCCGTGCCTTCAAACGCAATGTTCCTGATCCAGACTTTCGTTTTCAGGTGGTCATACAATCGTTGAGGTAATTTTTCGACAACAGGCTCTTCGTGGTAGACCTGTACCCATGCTACTTCTTTGTGTTCAATATGAAACGAACGGTAGGCAACAGGTGTCTGCGCGAGAACCGTGGAGGTCAGAAACAAGAGAAAAACAACGTTCAACTTCATAGTTATCTCCTGCGCCTTTTGTAACTCTTCTTCGGTGCCTTACCTCCGCCACCCGAAGAGAAGATCAGGCCGATAGAAAATTCAAGTCCGGTAAAGTCAATTTTTGCTTCGGCATAATCAAGGGGTTGTGTTTCAATGGTTGATGAGCCACCGGTAACAGTACCTTTCACGGGAAACTTCGCATCGCCCACGAAGTAATTTGTTTCCAGTGAAACACCTACATCACTTGTCACATACAGCGTCAATTCGGCACCACCATGATAGCCGAAGCCGGGCTTTGCACTAAAGCTGACGTCAGCGTTGGCAACATCCCAGGTGTTGTATGCGCGAAGTGCGCGATCGAAATTTCCATAATTGATTTTATTGCCGAACGTGTGAAAGAAAAACCCGCCACCTTTAATATCGAATTCGACCCGGTTTGCCTTCAGCTGGAAAACCACCTCAGCAGGAACAAGAATTGTGAAGTTTGGGCCGATCAACGGAGACCGGCTTTCAAAAGGAAGGTCTTTCACGTTCAGCCCCGACATTCTGTAAAGCGAGAATCCGGTTTCAAGCGCAACGAAGCGATTAAGGTCAACACCAAGTCCACGAATTGAAAATGGACTGATTGGAGTTGAAAAATATCCATTCTTTGGCAGGAAGTAGGAAAACGACAGCCCAAAATCCTGCGCGGTTGCTGCGAGTGAACCGCAAAGGAAGACAAAAGCAAAAATGACCTTCGCATATGATCTCTTCATTCCGTCAAAGGTAGTGGATTTTCCGTTTGCGGCTGCATGATTACTTGGCATTGAAATCGGAAAAGATAATCTGTTGATAAGCCCTTGTCTCGTTGAGCACTTGCTCACTTGCTTCGCCTTGCTCCAGGAATCGTTTGGCGGTGTGGTCATAAACGATATAATTATCTGGTGAGACGTAGCCATAACCGTTGTTGAAAAAATAGAAGGCAAACGATTTGGCATTCGGTGATAGAATATTTTTGCTGAATCTGAATTCTTGTCGTGGTTTGTCAATCTGTGCCAGCAATGTGTTCGCGATGTCGGTCTGCCCCGCGAACGTGCTGATGACCGTGTCTTTTTTTATCGCGCCACCACTGATGATAAACGGGATCCGGAAGCGTTTTTTATCCTTCAGTTCTTTGTTTCCCGGTTGGCGATGGCCGTGATCTGCCACAAACAGAATCACCGTGTTACTCCACCAGTTCGATTTCTTAGCGCTGTCTATAAATGTGCCGATGCTCCGGTCGGTATAGTGAATTGAATTCAGAAATAGCGAGTCTTCGTGGTTGGTTTTGAAAATCGGTTCCATCGGTACATCAAATGGCTCGTGGCTGCTCAGCGTAAGGATAACCTTGAAGAATGGTGAATGCGTTGAATCGATTTCTCGGAGTGCGCGGTTCAAGACAAGGTGATCGTGGTAACCCCATTTGCTCGGCTCACCGTCATCGCTGTTAAAGTCGTCATACGTAATCAGATTATTAAACTGGCAGTTGGTAAGGTATGAACGGAAATTAGCGAAGTTAATATCACCTCCGTAGTAAAACGATGAATTGTATCCCAGGTCGTTCATGGCGCGCGTGAGGTAAGAAAGCTTTTCGGTCTTCGCTGGAAACTTGCTGATGCTGTTCAATGGCTGTGCCGGATATGCGCTCAACACACTAACAACCCCTTTATCGGTGCGGTCACCACTCGAATAGAAATTATCAAATAGAATTCCTTCCCGGGCAAGGCGGTTCAGGTTAGGCGTGAGATTCTTTGTTCCACCGAGCGGTTCAATGGCATCGGCAGTAAAGCTTTCGAGGATGAATAAAATTACATTCGGCCTGGGCGTACTGAACAAGTGGTATGTTGAGTCGCTGGAAGGATAAAACGTTTGGAAATATTCCTGCGCTTTTCCTTTGTCGAAAAAATTCTCATCGTACTTGAGCTTTGAACTTTTCGACAAACTGTATACAAAGTTCCAGATGACGTTTATCGCAGCATGGTTGGCATAAGCATTTGTTTTATGAAAATAAACGAACCCGCTGTTCATCGGTGCGACCGAAAAACTCCCGCGGATTGGAATGATCATCAGCCCGGCAATAAGTAGAAACACAAGCGCTTTCTTTTTTTGTGTTGGCTCGAGCAGTTTCAGATTTGGCATCAGCCATGTTGAATAAGCAAAGAGGGCAATCGTGACTAATGCCGTCAGAAGCAGGAATAATTTGATTACTACGGAAACTTCCACGCTTCCCGCAGCCTCAGTCTCTGCTCCGGCAATATAGAAGAACGGTGTTGTATCAAGCCGGAATCCCCAATGCCGGTAAAGTTCGATATCAACGATAGCAATGATGGACGACAATATGATCAGTGTGATCGAGATGGTGTGCAGCATGACGTACAGCCATCGCTCCTGTACGAAAACCGTTGCAACAAACAAAAGGGAAGTCAGCATCATGAAGTAACCAGCGATGCTGAAGTCCATGCGCAGGCCGTTCCAAAATATTTTAAGGATCTCACCGGCCGTGAGCGCTTTTGTAAGCTGTGAATTATAGAGCAGGAAAATTGCTCTGATAATAATCTGAAAGGTGATCCAAAAGGACGCGTAATAGGCCAGTAGTCTCAAGCGTTGACGCATTCAGATCGGATTTTATGCCGTAAAGATAATTGGTCGGCCGGTTCCACAAATTATGATTAACATTGAGGCACAAATTTAACCTCATGCGCACCAATCCCATTACCCTGCTCACGTGTTTTCTCATTGTTTTTGCTTTCTATGCCTGCGGCCCGTCTAAAGCGCCTGCCGACATGGTAATCCTGGGCGGTAAGATCTATACGGTTAACGACAAAGAGCCGCAGGTTGAAGCGGTTGTGGTAGCGGCTGGTAAGATTGAGTTTGCCGGAAAGGAGAGCGAAGCCCGGGAATACATTGGCGAAAAAACTGAGGTAATTGACCTCGCAGGAAAAACGATGACCCCTGGTTTTATAGAAGGACACGCTCACATTATGGGCGTTGGATATAACGAGTTAAACCTTGACCTGGCATACGTGAAGAATTATAATGAGCTGGTTGAGAAGGTTCGCGAGGCTGCGAGCAAAGCAAAGCCTGGTCAATGGATTCTCGGGCGCGGATGGCACCAGGAAAAATGGGATCAAAAACCCGATAAGCTCGTGAAAGGGTTTCAAACGCATCACCTATTGAGCGAAGCATCTCCGAACAACCCCGTATTCCTCAGACACGCCAGTGGACATGCAGCGCTGGCAAATGCCAAGGCTATGGAGATTGCTGGAGTAAATCCTCTTTCGTTGGAGAAGATCCAGCAGAATCTCTCCCAGCAGGGAGGCGAAGTTATCCTGGACGAGCTGGGGAACCCCACCGGAATATTCAATGAGCGCGCGATGACCCTGGTTGCCCGTCATATTCCTGAAGACACGGAAGAGACCAACGCGCAGGCGCTTGATCTTGCTATAAAAGCGTGCTGGAGAAATGGGATTACAAGTTTTCATGATGCCGGAGCCGGCCGCGAGGACATCGAGTTGTTCAAAAAATTCAAAGCGGAAAACAAGATGGGCATTCGCCTTTACGTGATGCTTACCGGGTTTGACCGAGAGTTGGTCTATGAGTGGTTCAAGAAAGGTCCGGAGGTCGATAAAGACAATTTGCTGACGATTCGTTCCGTAAAACTAAATTGTGACGGAGCGTTGGGATCGAGAGGTGCCTGGCTGCTTGAATCGTATTCTGACCGTCCGAATTTTTTTGGAATGGCAACCTACCCGATGGACACCGTGTTGAAAATTTCCCGCGAAGCTTTAAAGTCTGGTTTCCAGGTGTGCTCCCATGCCATTGGTGACCGCGCAAACCAGGAAATCCTGAACCGGTACGAGCAGGCGATGAAAGAGAATCCTGATGTAAAGGATCATCGGTTTCGAATTGAGCACGCACAGCATCTTCATCCTAACGACATTCCGCGATTTGGCCAGTTGGGTGTAATCCCTGCAATGCAGGCAATTCACATGTCTTCCGACAGGCCGTGGGCGATTGAAAGGCTGGGAGAGAAACGTATAAAAGAAGGTGCCTATATGTGGCAGTCGCTGTTGAAATCCGGAGCGCGGATTGTGAACGGAACAGACGCGCCCGTTGAACCGCTGAATCCAATTCCGAGTTTCTACGCTTCGTTCACACGCAAGACGCTGAAAGGTGAGCCGGAGGGAGGATACGAGCCCGAAGAACGCATGACACGCGACCAAGCGCTGAGATCATACACACTTGATGCCGCCTACGGAGCATTCGAAGAAAACATTAAAGGCAGCATTGAAAAAGGCAAACTTGCCGACTTTGCGATTTTCTCCAAAAACATAATGGAGGTCGATGAAATGGAAGTATTGAAGAGCGAGGTGGAGATGACGATTGTTGGAGGGAAGGTGGTGTATACGAAAGCCAAATAACCAAATACCAAATTGCAAAATCCAAGAGCCAAAATGCAAAGGATTTACGTCAATGTAAGTAGGAATTGCTCCGCTTCGCGGGCTCTGTTTGAATGTTGGTTATTTGTTATTTGGTGCTTCTAGCTGTGACTATTCTATAACAACGAAGGGAAGTCGTCTAAACCTACCTTTCAACGGAGTTGCTCAGATCACTAAGGATTGCTCCCACCTTTGTTTTTTGGTCTTTGGTCTTTGGTACTTTTTCCAATCCAAATCATTTAAGGCCTGGATTCTCGATTTCCCCTCGACTACTCTGTTTGAATTTTGGTTATTTGATATTGGTTCTTTTAACCGTGACTATCCTATAAAACAAAGAAGGGAAGTCGTCTAAACCTCCCTTCAATTCTTATTGTCGTAAATCCTGATTTTACGCCTTCAGGAATTTTTCTGCTTTCTTCTTGATCATGTCGCGGTCCGCGGTAATGGAAGGGTCGCTATAGACGTGCTGTGAAATCTCTGCAACCACAGCCTTTTTGTACCCGAGTTTTTCTGCAATTTGTTCGCAAAACACTACTTCGCTGCGGAACACCTGGCCATCCATTTTCATCAGCTGAATAAGGTAATAGAGATGCGTGAATTTTTCGTCATTTGTCAGGGATGACATGTTATTGATAGGCTGAGGGTTCTTCAGCATGGCGTTGATATCTTCTGTGGAGATCCCGTTCGCCTTACCAATCATGTGAATAAGTTTTGATTCACGGTCAGCAACATTTTTGTCACTTGCAGCAAGGTTTATCAGAACGTTCAGTTCCGCTTTCTTGTCAAAAATCATAGTAGCTCTTTAGGTTTGTAGTGCAAAGGTTTCAAAATATATATTGAAAATTAATCAAAAATACGATGTTTTAGTACATCGGAAAAAAAAATGTCGGGATGCAACCCTTATCTTTAAGCGCTGTCTTTAGGTCAAATTTGAGAATATGAAGAAGTTTTTGATCGTTTTATTGGCTTGTATCGCCTCAGCAGTTTTTGCTCAGGAAACCGAAACGCGGAATCTGGGCAGTTTTACCGGAGTTAAGGTAAGCGAGGGGATCAGTGTCTATCTTAAGAAGGGTGATAAAGAGAGCGCGAAGGTCGAAGTCACAGGAACAAGTCCATCAAACGTCATTACAGAAATTTCAGGAACTTACCTGAAAGTGCATATGCGTGATGGAAACTACCGTAGTGTGAACGCGAAAGTATACGTTACCTATGTTTCACTTGAAAAGCTGTACGCAAGTTCTGCCGGCAACTTATATGCATCCGAGACCCTCAAAGGGAATAATATGGAAATAAACGCGTCAAGTGCCGGAACGATAGAAGTTGTGGTCGAGGCGGGTCGTTTGGAAGCGAGCGCTTCAAGTGCCGGAGATGTTGAACTGAAGGGAAAGGCGAAGTCTGTGATTATGGATGCAAGCAGTGCAGGCGAGGTTGACGCGTACGACCTTGAAGCCGATGATGCAGAAGTGGAAGCTAGCAGCGGAGGGTCAGTAAAGATAAGTGTGAAGAGTGGCCTGGATGCGCGGGCAAGCAGTGGCGGCAGTATCCGCTATCGTGGCAATCCCGATAAGTCAAACACGACTTCCAGCAGTGGAGGATCGGTGAAAAAATCAAACTAATGTACAGGCCCCGGCAATCAACCGGGGCTATTTTTTTCCAATTTTCGTTCGTTTTGTTAAGAGAAAGGCAAAAAATAAGCCTCTCGCAATCGTATTCTTAACATTTTTTTAAAAATAGGGTTGTTTTTTAACCGGCTCACTAAAAAATGGTCTATTTTTGCCGCGACCACTAAACAACAACCAACTATTTTATGGCGCAATTACGATTCGAAGCTCTGAAAAAACTGGGCGAACGTCCGAAAGTGCATGTCGACATTTCCACACCGTTTGTTTCCAAGTTCTTTGGAGAAAATGTATATGGAATTGAGCAGATGCGCGCTACGTTAGCTCCGGCTGTCTTTAAAAAGGTAAGCCAGGCGATCAAAAACCACGAAAAAATTGACGAGGCTACGGCAGACGCAGTTGCTTCCGCGGCAAAATCATGGGCGATCGCAAAAGGGGCAACCCATTTTACCCACTGGTTTCAGCCGATGACGGGCGGAACTGCGGAGAAACACGATTCATTCTTCGATGCCCTTGCTGGCATTGAGAAATTCAAAGGCAGCGAGCTAGTTCAGCAGGAGCCGGATGCGTCATCGTTCCCAAGTGGAGGGATCAGAAGTACATTTGAAGCGCGTGGATATACTGCGTGGGACCCAACGTCCCCGATGTTCCTCTATGGGAAGACGCTGTCAATACCAACAGTTTTCGTTTCGTACACCGGTGAAACACTCGATACCAAAGCTCCCTTGCTTAAGGCGTTGAAGGCTGTTGACATCGCGGCAACGCAAGTGTGTCAGCTGTTCGATAAAGATATTCAACACGTGGTGGCTTCCCTCGGTTCTGAGCAGGAGTACTTCGTGGTAGATAAGGCGTTGTTCCAGGCGCGACCTGATCTCGTCATGGCAGGCAGAAGCGTTTTCGGACATTCCCCTGCACGCGGTCAGCAATTGGAAGACCACTACTTCGGCTCGATCCCCGGACGTGTTTATGATTTCATGAAGGATTTTGAAATCGAAGCATGGAAGTTGGGAATTCCAGTGAGAACCCGTCACAATGAAGTTGCGCCAAGCCAGTTTGAAGTAGCGCCATTATTCGAGGAAGTTAACGTGGCCAACGACCACAACCAGCTGATGATGGATGTGATGAGTCGTGTGGCTGACAAGCATAATCTGAAAGTTCTCTTCCATGAAAAGCCGTTCGCGGGATTGAATGGAACCGGTAAGCACAATAACTGGTCACTCATTACTGACACAGGGGTGAACCTATACGCGCCAACCAGCAGTGCGCGTGACAACCTCATGTTCCTTACGTTCTTCATCACGACCATCAAGGCCGTGCACGAATATTCTGATCTGTTAAGGGCCAGCATCGCTACGCAGGCCAATGACTTCCGTCTGGGTGCAAACGAAGCACCTCCGGCAATCATGTCCGTGTTCCTTGGTTCGCAGATGTCGGCCGTTCTTGACGAGCTTGAAAAGAAGGGCAATGTAAAAATTGAGAAAGGCGACAACATGTACATGAAGCTGGGAATCGATCAGATCCCAGAGATCATTCTTGACGCTACTGACCGTAACCGCACTTCTCCATTTGCCTTTACCGGAAACAAATTTGAGTTCCGTGCCGTGGGCGGTAGTGATAACTGCGCAACGCCAATGACAGCATTGAACACCATTGTTGCTGAACAGCTGACGCATTTCCTTGCTGCAGTTAATAAAGAGATCGAGAAAGGTGAAGAAAAGAGAATCGCGATTGTAAATGTACTTCGCCAGTATATTAAAGAATCGAAGAACATCCGTTTTGAAGGCGATGGCTATTCAGAGGAGTGGGTTCAGGAAGCTGCAAAACGTGGTCTCAAGAATATAAAGACAACGCCACGCGCCCTCGAGGCTTACCTCGACAAGAAAGCTAAGGATCTTTTTGAAAAGCACGGAGTGATGTCGCACAAAGAAGTTGAGGCAAGAACGGAAATCCGCTGGGAATCTTACATCAAACGGGTCCAGATCGAAGCTCGTGTGATGGGTGACCTTGCCATGAACCATATCGTTCCAACTGCTATTGCTTACCAGAATAAGCTGATCACAAATGCGAACGGACTTGCCGGATTGGGCATCGACAACAAAGCCGTGGTTCAGACGATCAAAGAAATTTCTGGATACATCGAGATCATTAAGAACGGAACACGTGAAATGATCGAAGAGCGCAAACGAATTAACAAGATTGCAGACTCTCACAAGCGCGCCATCGCGTATTGCGATGACATCAAAGAAAAATACTTTGAGTCGATCCGCGATGCGGTCGACAAACTCGAATTGCTGGTAGACGATGAAGACTGGCCACTCGTAAAATACAGAGAGCTTCTCTTCTTGAGATAATTCAGAATTTTTTCTTAAACCTAAACCTAAAGAGCGGTTTCCGAAAAGGGACCGCTTTTTTTATTTAAGATTTAAGATTTAAGATTTAAGCAACCACCATCGGGTTAAAGTATTTACCGCTCATCCACCGTATTCTCAAATCTAAAATCTTAAATCTAAAATTTTTCGTAAGGTCTAGGAACTCACTCCACTTTCCCTTTTCTTCGAATCCGTAACTTCAAACGTATGCGGAAGGCTTTTTTGGCGGTTTTACTATTGACGAGTACACTCGCCACGGCACAGAAAAAGAAAGGTCCAGACATTAGTGAGATCATCAGACCGGAGGAAATCGAAGCGCATCTTTCATTCCTGGCAGCCGATGAAATGCGCGGCCGAAATGCGGGTTCACCCGAAATCGAAATTGCCGCAAATTATATCAGTTCCAATTTCAAGCGGGAAGGCCTGAAACCCGTTGGCGGTGCAGAGGATTACTTTCAAAAAGTTGACCTCGTGAAATTGGCAGCACCAACCTACGGTAAAGCATTGATCGGTGACAAAGAATTCAACCTCAAGGAAAATTTACTGATCATTGATGGCGACTCAATGTCATGGTCGGGCGACTTGATCTATGTTGGCTATGGATCGGAAGAAGATCTCAAGAACGTTGACATCAAAGGCAAAATGGTGCTCGCTCTTGCCGGGGCAAAGGACGCGGACATGCTGAACAAGGTGATGAATGCCAGCAGCCAAAAATTGAAAAATGTCAGAGATGCAGGCGGTGCCGGCCTGGTTGAATTCCTGGTGTTGCCACAAGCACCATGGCCGACCCTGGTGAATTACTTGTCACAGTCGTCCTGGAGCATCAGGCGATCGGGAGCAATCATTCCGCACGTTTTCCTGAAACCTGCCGACATCGCCAGCCTGTCATTGCAGGAAAATCAGACAATAAAGGGGTCCATCAATATTTCCGGTAAGAAACGAATTCCAGTTCCCGGAAAAAATGTTGCAGGGCTTGTGGAAGGGACAGATTCGAGATTGAAAGATGAGTACATCGTTGTTACTGCGCATTACGATCACATCGGAGTCGGCAAAAGTAAGGATGGACAGGATTCGATCTTCAACGGAGCACGCGACAATGCAGTGGGAGTCACCGCCCTTATGCAAACCGCAAAATACCTTCGGGCTAATCGGCCAAAGCGATCTGTGCTATTGATCGCACTTACTTCAGAGGAAAAAGGATTGCTCGGGAGTAAGTGGTATACTGAAAACCCTTTAATCCCGCTGAACAAGACAGTGCTCAGCATTAACTGCGATGGTGTAGGCTACAACGACAAGTCGATCCTCACGAGCATCAGTTGGGGACGCACAAGCGCTGATGCGGTTGTTGCAAAAGCAGCAAAGTCATTCGGGCTTGGCGTGGGTGGAGATCCCGATCCGAAGGAAGGATTTTTCGAGCGCTCCGACCAGGTGTCGTTCGCAAGCAAAGGAGTGGTGGCCATCAAGCTTCAGCCGGGTCTTGCACGCATGGATGAGGAGATCCGGAAATACTACCACCGCCAGGCTGACGAAGTCTCCTCGCTTGATTTTGATTACCTCAGTAAGTTTTACAAGGCCTTCGTTACAGCAGTGCACCTTCTTGCTAACGAGCCCGGGAAATATTCGTGGAATAAGGGCGATAAGTATGAGGAGGTGTCGAGGAAGTTGTATGGCGTGGAGTGAGTCTTACGCCTTCGATCAGCTGTTTGTCATGTGTGTGCCTGTGCTCAGGTTGACATGTACTCATGTGTTCATGTTCGATGCTGGCTAAGCTTTTGCGGTGGATAATATTTTCATCTTAGAAAGAGGGTCGATACGTGGAAACATGAGCACATGAATACATGCCCACATGAGGACAATTATTGTTGCCTCACCATCTTCAACACCGCATCGTTAATCAACTCTGGGTTTGACCATGGCACAAAATGATTCATGTCATCGACAATCACATATTCCACCGGGGCGTTGACCAGCATCTTCCTGGCGAAGTTTACGTTCTCATAGGGAACAAGTTCGTCCACTTTCCCCTGGATGACAATGACCGGGCAGGTGATGTTCTTCCAATCCGGGATCATATCCTCCAACTCGGGCTTTAGCTTATAGATCTCTTCATTCGAAGCACGAAACGCTCCGGGCAGGATCCAGCTCAGGAACGGTGTTGCCAACGGTGCGCGGAACCATGTTTCATTTGGTTCAAGCTCCGGATCGATCGAACCTGCAACGATGATGAGCCCATCCACAAGTTCGGGATACTCCATGGCCATCTTGGCAATGAGCGGTCCGCCAAGAGAATGGCCGACCAGGATATGGGGCCGGTTGTCTTTGTACTTTTCCAGAATTGGTTTAAGGGCAAGCGCCTGCTTTCTAAGGGAAGGTTCTGCGTTTCCGAAGTTGGAATATCCGAATCCTGGACGATCCGTTGTAACCATGAAACAATTTGCTCTTAGGTTTTCGCGTGTTAAGAAGCCAATGAAAGCATCGAGCGAACCGGGTGATCCATGAACAAAAAGCACCAGGGGTTTTGTGCTGTCGCCAGCCGATACGTAGTTGATATCACGCCACTCATACCTGTATTTATGCTGGCTTGCGGTGAGGTTTTTTGCCTTGAAATATTCGTCTACTTCCGATGATGACATCCGAAAACTCGGAACACACGAATGAAGGAAAAGTACAGGCGCAACAAGAACGACCAGGATTGAAGCAATCCCGATCCTCCGAAACGATAACTTCATCTATTCTATTGCAGATTTAGTAGCTTCCTGTATTGAGGAATGTTGTGGACGATCTCAGTCGCCTTTTTAATGTCCTGATCGTATTTGAATCCGGTTTCAATTCCACCCTTTTCGAGGTGGTACCTTGACACTATTTCTTCCTCGAGCAACATCTTAATCTGATCCTTGTGGAGCATCAATTCATTCTTCTTGCTGTCTTCAATACGCTTCTGGATCTGATCGAGTTGTACCTTTATTTCCGAATAGTATTTTTCTTTTTTCGCTTCATCAGTCAGCTGCTGCAAGCCGAATTCAAGGTAAGTTTTATACGCGTAGTCTTTGTCTTTCATCCAGGCTACAAACTGCTGATACTCGTCATCGGTCAGGCTGAAATTGCGGGCATCGACAGGTTGTGTCTTTCCATTAACATACTGTGATGCGAAGTCGAACAGAAATCCTTTTTCAAATAATACCTGCGTGAGCGGATGCGCTTCCTCAGCGGTTACTTTGATGTCTGGCTCGATACCACCGCCATCGTAAACGGTTCTGCCCGTTGATGTCTTGAACGCACGTTTAAGCGAGTCCGGGATTGAACCCACGCTTCCGTCATCGCGTCTGTGGGCATAATCCAGCACCTGAATACAACGGCCGGTTGGTGTATAATATTTTGCCGTGGTTACTTTAAGTTGTGAATTGTAAGAAAGCGGTCTGCTCACCTGGACAAGTCCTTTTCCATACGATTTTTCACCAATTACAATAGCGCGATCATAATCCTGTAAGGTGCCCGCAACGATCTCCGAAGCGGAAGCACTTCCACGGTTGATAAGAACGGTAACCGGAATCTCCGTATCGGTTGGATTATTCAGCGTCTCGTAGCTAAGGTTATTTTCAGGGATCTTTCCCTTCGTACTTACCACCAGTTTTCCTTTTGGAATGAAGAGGTTACAAATATTGACGGCTTCAATCAAAAGCCCTCCCGGGTTGCCGCGAAGGTCGAGGATTACACTTTTCGCACCCTGCTCTTTCAACGTTACAAGCGCATTCTTTACTTCCTTGCCAGCGTCAGGTGTAAAATCGGAGAGGTGTATGTAGGCAACATCTTTGCCGATCATGCCGAAGTAGGGGACGTTGCTCACCTTGATTTTCTCGCGTTTGAATTCCAGGCGAAGCGGCTTATCAACACCCGCGCGCTTTACAGTTAACGCCACCGGGGTGCCAACCTGCCCCTTCATCAGCTGACTCGATTGTTCACGTGAGAGCTTTGCCAGCTCGATGTCATCGATCTTCAACACTTCGTCACCAATCTTCAATCCTCCTTTTTGGGCTCCATAGCCTTCCATGATCATGGTGACAACCGTGCGATTTCCGATCTCACGAGTCACAGCTCCAATCCCACCGTACTGCCCGGTGTTAATCGTGCGAAAATCTTCCACTTCATCTTCCGGGATGTAGTTTGTGTAAGGATCGAGCGAGGTGAGCATAGCATCGATACCCGTGCGCACGAGCGTGTTCGGATTAACCTCGTCAACGTACAGCGCATTCACCTCCTTGAAAAGTGTTGCGAAAATATCCAGGTTCTTGGCGATTTCGAAATATCGTTCAGCCGGCCTCGTAAACGAGAAGGCAACCAGCGCAACAACAAAAAGAAGGGGGAGATAATAGCGTTTCTTCATAACACAGAGATCAACGTGCAATTCGCAGTAAAATTACTATACCGTAATTTCCTGATTTATACGGGAAAATGCACGGTGGTAATTCAAATTTTCTGCCAAAGGCCGAATTAACGTGCTAATGTGCCAATTAGCCAATGTGCCAATGGTACCGTGAACTGTGGTATATGCACTTTCCATTGGCATATTGGCACAGTAAGTAATTGGCAAATTAATTCGCCCACGCCTTACGCAGGAACCTTAGCCAGTTTCCGTGCATTACATTTTCGATATCGGTCTTCGAATATCCACGTTTTTCCAACAAAACGGTGAGTTTCTGAAGATCTGCTATCGTTTCGATGTCGTAGGGGCTTTGCTCTTTGCCGAACGCCCCATCCAGGTCTGATCCAATGGCAATGTGGTTGGCATTGCCTGCGATCTGGCAGATATGGTCCATGTGGTCGATGATAACTTCCAATCCACAATTCATCTGTTTTGGATCCGAGATACCTTTTTGCCAGTTCGGCACCATCATCCACGTGTCCATGACTCCACCGATCACCGCACCACGACTTACCAGAACTTTGATCATCTCGTCACTGAACTGCCGGTTGTGATCAACGAGCTTTCGAACGTTATTATGGCTTGCCCATACGTGGCCCTTAAAATGATCGAGGGCTTCCCAAAAGCTGTCGTCACAAAGGTGCGTTGCGTCAAGTATGATGTTGAGGCGTTCCATTTCTTTAAGCAACGCTTTGCCTGCGGCTCCGATGCCCCCGGTTGCATTTGTTCCTTGCGCATATCGCCCTGGCCCATAATGTCCCGGGCCAACGGCTCGCAACCCGTAGCCGTAAGCGCGCTCCAAATGGCCGATCGTGACGATGGAATCTGCTCCTTCAAGACTTAAGATATAGCCGATCGGTTTGCGCGAGTTGTCCGCTCCATCATTCCAGAATTTCAAATGTTTCTCAAGCTCGGCCAGATTTCTGATGGGAGTCAGTTCACCTTCTTCTTCCATTTGCTTGTACCACGCCAGTTGTCCCTGCGTTTGAGCCCATGCCTGCTGTGGCGAGTGCCACCCTGGCAATTTGTTCTCTGGTGCAACATAACGCGCAATCTGTGTTGCTACTACAAGTCCGATGTTACCTTTCCTTAACTCCGCGAAGTTGACCACGTTTTTGCCGCGGTCCGGTTTGTCTGTCATCCCCGCTTCGCGATCGCGAATCTCCTGGATGGACTTGCGGTAGTCACGATTCCATTCCATGGCATTCATGGCGAGGTCAAGGTGGGCGTCTATGATGAACATGAGAAATTCAATTTTAGATTTAAGATTTTTGATTTAAGATTTCGAACGGCCGCGAATGTTTCGAGTACAACTGGCAACCGGAAAACCGGTGATTGGCAACTTGATACCAAATTTTTTAACACATGGTACCTCTAGATTGTCAGCTTTCTTCTCCTTGCTGCGTTTCTCCATTTCTCTGACACCATGCCATCAACCACTGTATGCGCAATTTCGTGGAGGGCTACTGTCGGACAAACGTGAAACGGTACTCCGTAGAGGACGTCACCAACTTTATAATCAATTCCCGGAACGGTTCTGAACACCATGTGTTCTTCGCTGTGGCCTATGGGTTGAAGCTCAGGAGCGTTCAGAAAATGCACGCGATTCGGCAGCGGATTTTCAGCAGCAATCGCTTTATGGCCAAGGTCAACACAAATGGTGTTCTCAGCAGGGATCGAAACCACACGGCTCACGACAAGCGCGGCATGGAGATAATGCTGCTCTTTTAGAATGTCTTCATAGCCTTTGTCCCAGTAAATGTATGTGCCCGGACTACACTCAACATCTTCGCGGTTTTTATGAATTGAAAACGTAGGTGTCCCGCCTGCAACAACGGTTATTTTTCGTCCGATAGAACTTTCAATTTGCTGACGAAGTTGTCGCACCGCCTCAAAGCCTTCGTCACACATTTTTGTTCGCATTTCGAAGTTCGTGTCGCGGAGGTGGCCATCATACGCGTGGAGGCCAACGATGTTAATCCCACCGAGTCGCTTGCAATCGTCAAACAAGCCAAAGGCATCGGCTGGAGAAATTCCCGTGCGGTTCATTCCTACATTCAAATCGATGTAAACGGAAATTTTGAGCTTCGCTTCATCAAACACATAGGAAAGATCTTTGGCGATCTCGAGGTCGTCAACGAGGCACGCCCACGTGATGTCTGGAAACTCTCTGACCAGGGTCGCCAGGCGGTTCGCTTTCGGACCAACCGGCTGGTAGGCAAGGAGAATGTCTTTAACTCCGGCCGAGGCAAGCATTTCTGCTTCGGCAATCGTTGCGCATTTGAATTTCTTGATGCCGGCTTCGAGCATCATTTTCGACACTTCGTATGACTTGTGTGTCTTGATGTGCGGACGAAGCCTGCTAACATCGTCAATGCTCGCTATCTGTGTATGAATATTTTTCTGAATTCGCTCGGGATACACCACAAGGCAAGGTGAGTCGAGCGTGTCTATGTTTTCTATGGAATACCAGTCCGCCATTTAATTTTATGCTAATTCAAACATCGCTTCAATTTCAACAGGGATATTATCGGGCAGTGATCCCATTCCCACTGCGCTTCGTACACCCACCCCGTTATCTTCACCCCATACTTTTGCAAACAGTTCGCTGCAGCCGTTAATAATGAATGGATGACGCTCAAACTCTGGCACGCAATTTACCATGCCAAGCACCTTGATCACGCGCTTGATCTTGTTCAGCGAGCCGAGATTTTTCCTGAGTGTCGCAAGAATAGCAAGCCCGACTTGCTGCGCGGCAAGCTTCCCTTCTTCAGGCGTGAAATCCGTTCCAATGCGTCCGATGATTAAAGTTCCATCTTCTTTTACCGTGCCATGGCCTGATACGTAGACGAACTTATCAACGATCAGGAAAGGTTTGTAAACGCCAAGGGGTTTTGGAGCCGGTGGGAGCATAAGGTTCAGCGCTTCGAAACGCTGATCGGGAGTTGAAGTATTCATGAGCCAATAAAACTGTTTAACACGAGTACACCAAGCAATCCGACAACAGCAACGATCGTCTCCATGAGCGACCACGAGCGGATGGTGTCTTTTATGCTGAGGTTAAAGTATTCTTTGAATAACCAGAAGCCAGTGTCGTTGACGTGCGAAAACATGAGGCTGCCGGCACCGATGGACAGCACCATGAGATTTACATTCACGTTCATGTCTGCAAGCATCGGAGCCATCAGTCCGGCAGCGGTTAATCCGGCAACGGTTGCCGAGCCCACGCAAACGCGGATGACGCATGCCATCGTCCAGCCTAGAACGAGCGGGTGCACATCCATTCCACCCAGTAACGCTGCAATCTCCGTGCTGACACCACTGTCGATGAGAATCTGCTTCAGCGCACCAGCACCACTCATGATGAGCAGAATCATGGCGACATCTTTAACGGCATCGCCATAGATGTCCATTATTTTTTTCATTGTAAAACCATACCGCAGGCCAATGGAGTATGTGGCGTAAGCCAGTGAAATAAGCAGTACGATAACGGGGTCACTCAAGAACACAACAATCTTTTTCGCAATGCCATCGCCTTGAATTCGTGGGCTGATGATCGTTGTCGCGGCAAGAAGAACAACCGGCAACAATGACGAAATGATGCTGTTGGCAATGCCCGGGAGTTTACCCGTTTCGTTTACATTTGGTTTGAAGGTGTCGGGTAACTTTGAGTTGATGCGTTTCAGCGTCTTTGCGAAAACAGGGCCCGCAATGATCACGGTTGGGATGGCAACGATGATTCCGTAGAGCAGGGTCTTACCCATATCGGCACCGAACTGCGCCACGAGTGCTGTTGGCGATGGATGAGGAGGCAGGAATCCATGCGTGACGGAAAGGGCTGCCAGCATGGGAAGCCCTATGTAAACCACAGGAAAATTATAGCGGTACACCACCGAGAAGATCAGCGGGATGACGAGCACAAAGCCAACGTTGTAAAACAGGGGAATACCAATGACAAAGCCAGTTATCATCAGCGCCCAATGAATGTATTTTTCACCGAAGAGGTACATCATCGCTGAAGCAATTCGCTGCGCTGCTCCACTTTCTGCAACAAGCTTCCCGAGCATCGCTCCACTCACAATGACGATCACCAACCCGCCCAGCATATCACCAATTCCCTTTTGAACAGAGCCGGTCAGTTTTTCCACTGGAATTCCCAGCAACAAACCTGCAAGGATTGAAATAATGAGAAACGCAAGAAACGGGTTGATCTTAAAGTACGTGATCAGCAGAACAAGGATCGCAATACAAATGAGAACGATGATGATTGCCATTGGGTGCAGTTAGAATTTGTCGGGGATCTGAATTATTCTAACGACAATTTCGTGAGGGTCTCCGTCCTTGTCGACCAGGTTGAATTTCACCATGGGGTTGTCTCGTTTCAGAAAGGTTTCAACCTTCGTGATCTGGTTTCCCTGAAGGTGTTTTTCCAGGTCCTTTTGTAAGATATAAAGTGCGTTGGCGAGATCGACTTCTAAAGGGGAAGGGTTGTATGTGGAGGTTTTCATTACTACAATTTATAGAATTCCAATTGTAATCGCTGGTTTACAGACTTCGAATTTAAACCATTCGACCAACAATCAGAAATCTAATTTTGTAGTCACCAGCGGATCAGCGCTGACGCCCAGGTGAACCCGCTCCCAAAGGCCGCGAGACAAACCAGGTCGCCTGACTTAATCCGGCCTTCTGCCCATGCCTCACTCATCGCAATCGGGATGGACGCTGCAGTCGTATTTCCGTAACGCATGATGTTGTTGTAGACCTGCGCGTCTGACAGGGCCAGTTTTTCCTGGATATATTGACTGATGCGCAGGTTTGCCTGGTGCGGCACAAGCAGGTTAATGTCTTCTTTCTTAAGGTTGTTGGCCTGCAGGGCTTCGTTGATGACCTCCATGAACCTAACGACCGCATGTTTGAATACCTGGTTTCCGTTCATGACTACCTTGAACGTTGACGTATCTGTGATTTGCTCAGGCTGACGTTCCTTGTGAGGGCGGCTGCTGCCCGGGTCTTTCACGTAAAGCTCTTCTGCGAATTTTCCATCGGAGTGAAGGTGAGTCGAGAGGACGCCAGGCTTTTCAGACGGCTGAAGGATGGCAACGCCTGCGCCATCACCAAAAATCACCGCAGTGTTTCGTCCGCGTGTAGAGATGTCAAGCGCTGTCGATTGGATCTCTGCACCAACTACGAGCACAGTCTTATACATTCCGGTCTTGATGAATTGGTCGGCCACCGATAAGGCATAGATGAATCCTGAACATGCATTCCTAATATCGAGGGCCGGAATGCTTTCGAGGCCGAGCTCGCGTTGCAACAGCACGCCCGAGCCGGGGAAAAAGTAGTCGGGTGTAATGGTAGCAAATACGATGAAGTCAATATCTTTCTCGGTGAGGTTCGCGCGCTTCAATGCCATGCGTGTAGCTTTTGCTGCCATGTTGGCAACGGTATCTTTCGCAGGATCCATCCACCGTCTTTCTTTAATGCCGGTACGTTCTACAATCCACTCGTTGTTGGTTTCCATCACCGTTGATAAGTACTCGTTGGTAATTACGCCTTCAGGTACATGATGACCCAGTCCTACGATTTTTGAATACGGCATGATTGAGAAATTTTAGTGGGCGCTAATGTAAGAAATTGTTCCGAATGAGTGTTAGGCGTTTGTCTACTTCGAATTGGCGGGAATTTTGTAAGTTAATTGGCGAAACCGCCAATCCTATGTCCCTCTCCTCATCCATCAAAGTCTGTTTTGTTCTGGCACTCGTGGCTTTTTCCTTGTCAGGCTGCGAACGCGATGAGCCAGCAGAGCTGCTTGAGGCAACTTTTCGAATTAATGTCACGGAGAATTTCATCAATTTCCGTCACAATTCTGTCTTAATCATCTCAGACTTCTCGGGAAACGTGTTAACGATCGATCACCTTAACTACAAAGGCATGCACGAGCTGATGGTGACGCAGACCGCGGATGACCGGTTTCACCTCACGATTTTTGACGGTTACAGTGTGTTTAAAACGTTCACGTTTCTGCCCGAAGGCGAGTATGTGATTGACATGGCGGAGCCACATTACTACTCGGACGAAGGACGCCATACCGTACGTGCAAATGAACCGTTTATCCAGCCTTCAGGTATAGGCATCTTGTACGGCTATTTGAAAGCACCAGGGGAAGCAGAGGTGTATTTGACTGCTCCCACGAGTGACCTTTATGTTTACTTTGAAAGCTTGCCAACGCAATTCGGATATTACTATCTGCCCGAGATCAGGGCGAACGAATCCACTACGCTGCAGGAGGTTGCCGCGCCAAAAGCATTCAATAAACTCCCCGTCACCTTACAGAGCTTGCAGGGAACGAATATCTGGCTGTATGGTGATAACGATGCGGACGAGGCACAGATGCGGTATTTGTTGTCGCGAAGCGGACCTTTGCCGCCCGGGCCGGGTATGATGAATGTGCCCGCAGAAGGAGAGCCATCAGTGAAATTTTATCGAACGGTTTTTTCAGGCGCTGACGGCCACATGTATACGCATACCGGTGAAAACATAGAGCGTGTGCAAAAGCGTCTAATCACGAGCGTGCAGCGCATCGAGACAAATGCGGCCTCAGTTTTTTATTCTATCACAAGTGATGCCAGCGTGATTGAATGGTCGGCTTCGGGGATTAATTTTCACTGGACCGTATTTAGTCAGCCGGGAGAAAATATCAAGATCAACTTGCCAAAACTTCCGTTGTCGTTCCGCAACGGATACGATTTGAATATGATGGAAACGCTCGAATTTGCGAACGCCAGGCTGACCAAAGACTCGCGCTTTTCAAACTACTTTGACCTTGTGAGGCGATATCACTTCCAGGATGAGCACCCCGCGGTAACTCCTTACTTTCAGATCCAGCAGGCGATGTCAGTCCAATAGGTGGATGTTTAATCTGCCCGAGTATATTAAGCTTGGGGTGCCTTTCGAACTCCGCGATAAAGATTGCAGCGCTAAACCACCACGTTCACAATCTTGCCCGGAACAATAATCACTTTCTTAGGTGCTTTGCCTTCAGTCCATTTTTGCACAAGCTCGGAAGCCATCACTTGTTTCTCCATATCTTCTTTCGGCATGTCTAATGCGAACTCCATTTTCGCCCGCACTTTTCCATTGATCGAGATTGGATACTCAAATGAGTTTTCTTTCAAATACTCTTCGTTGTGGTCCGGGAACTTGGCGTTGAGGATGGAATCCGTGTGGCCAAGTTTTTCCCAAAGCTCTTCCGTGATGAACGGAGCGTATGACGCCAACGCGATTGCCAGCGGTTCCAGAATTTTGCGCTTATTGGTTTTCAATGCACCAAGCTCGTTCACGCAAATCATGAATTCGCTCACAGAAGTGTTGAAAGAGAAGTTTTCAATGTCGTACGAAACTTTCTTCAAGGTCTTGTGAAGCAGTTTCAATTCTTCACGCGTAGGTTCGTCATCTGTCACTTTCAGATTTCCTTGCGCATCATGGAAGAGATTCCAGAACTTTCTCAGGAATTTAAAGACACCATCAATACCATTTGTGTTCCAGGGCTTGGATTGCTCCAGCGGTCCGAGGAACATTTCGTACATCCTCAGCGTATCAGCACCATAATTGTCGATGATATCGTCAGGGTTCACCACGTTGAAGTATGACTTGCTCATCTTCTCGATGGCAGACCCACAAATATATTTTCCGTCTTCGAGTACGAATTCGGCTGAAGCGAAGTCAGGCTTCCATTTTTTAAATGCTTCGGTATCGAGTTCAACACCATTCACGATGTTTACGTCAACGTGCAACTCGTCTGTCTCATAATTGCTCTTCAATCCTGCCGACACAAACTTTTGGGTTCCCCGAACGCGATATACGAAGCGCGAATCTCCTGTAATCTTGCCCTGGTTTATCAACTTCTTGAAAGGTTCATCAAAGTTCAGGTAACCTAAGTCGTGGAGGATCTTCACCCACAAACGGGAATACAACAAGTGTGCAACCGCGTGCTCCGAGCCACCGATGTAGACATCCACTTGTCCCCAGTAGTCAAGCGCTTCACGGCTTGCAAATTCCTTTTCGTTTTGCGGATCGGCATAGCGCAGGAAATACCAGGCGGCACCCGCGTGTGTCGGCATGGTGTTGCTGTCGCGTTTTTCAGTCGCACTGATGTTGATCCAGTCTTTCAAATTCGCCAATGGTCCTTCACCGTTTCCGGAAGGCTTGAAATTATTAGAAGGCGGCAACTCCAATGGAAGGTCTTTCACGTCCATTGCATAGGGCATGTCGTCTTTAAACACTACCGGGAACGGCTCGCCCCAATAGCGCTGACGGCTCCATCCTGCATCGCGCATTTTGTAATTCACCTGGCGTTGACCAATGCCCATCTCTTCAACTTTCTTAACGACAACATCGATCGCATCCGACATTACCATCCCGTTCAGGAAATCGGAATTTTCAAGGATCGCGTCTTTCGTTGGGTTCGCTTCGTTACCGTTGTAAGCTGCTCCAAGGATGTTTGTGATCGGTAATTTGAAATGCTTGGCGAATTTGTGATCGCGTTCGTCACCACTGGGCACGCCCATGATCGCACCTGTTCCATAACCTGCAAGAACATACTCGCTGATCCACACCGGAACTTTGCGATCGTTGAACGGATTGATTGCGAAAGCACCAGTGAAAGCGCCCGTGATCTTTTTCACTTCGGCCATCCGGTCAACTTCGGAACGGCTTTCTACATATTTCAAATAGGCGTCAACTTCTTTCTGCTGAGCAGCGCTTGTGATCTGCTTCACAAATTCGTGCTCCGGTGCCAACACCATGAAGTCGACACCGAAAATTGTGTCGGGACGGGTTGTGAAAACCGTAAGTGTCAGATCGTTGGTCTTTTCACTCTTCAGTTTGAAGTTGATTTTCGCGCCTACACTTTTTCCGATCCAGTTGCGCTGAATCTCTTTCATCGAATCGCTGAAGTCGATTTCATCCAGGCCTTTCAACAACCGTTCTGCGTACTCAGTAATTCTCAAACTCCACTGGCGCATCTGTCTTTTCACAACCGGGAATCCACCACGATAGCTGACACCGTTAATTACTTCATCGTTTGCCAAAACCGTTCCAAGAGCCTCACACCAGTTCACATCGGTATAGGCGAGGTAAGCGAGGCGATATTGCATCAAAATCTCTTCCTTCGTCTTTGCGTCAAACGATTTCCATTCTGCAGACGTGAACGTTGTGCTTCCATTCGCCAATACAAACTTTGCATTTGGAAACGGGTGGTTTTTATTTCCTTCGCTTTCGAAAATGGAGACCAACTGTTTAATGTTCTCAGCTTTCTGCTTTCCGCGATTATACCAGCTGTCGAAGATTTGAAGGAAGATCCACTGCGTCCACCTGTAATATTTCGGATCGCAGGTCCTTACTTCACGCGACCAGTCGTAGCAGAAACCGATCTTGTCCAGCTGTCTGCGGAAGTTTTGAATATTGTTTTCAGTCGAGACCGCAGGATGAATGCCATGTTCGATCGCATATTGCTCGGCCGGCAGACCAAAGGCATCGAAGCCCATGGGGTGAAGAACGTTAAAACCCTTCAACCGCTTGTAGCGCGATATAATATCAGAAGCGATGTAGCCGAGCGGGTGCCCCACATGAAGCCCGGCACCGGATGGGTAAGGGAACATGTCGAGGGCGTAATACTTGGGTTTGGATGATTTGTTGTCAACCTTATAAACCTGACGTTTTTCCCATTCCTTACGCCACTTTTCCTCAATTCGCTTGATCTCTTCTTTGCTGTATTCGGCCATTGCTAGTCTAAAATTGCTGTTCGAACCGCAAAAATAAGCCAATCTGCGGAATTGCCTATCCCTAAAACCTCACAACTCATCTCTTTTCTTCGACAGTCCGGTAACTCGAATTATTAGGGATGGCCCGTACTGCCAATCTTTGACTCACAAATTCGCAACCCCGGTATGAAAAACACTTTACTGCTCTTTTTAATCACCTCGTTTTCCACGGTAATTGCCCAAACCCGAATCACCGGAAAGGTGACCGATGGCAATGGCCAACCCGTGCCAATGGCTAATATTTTTTTAAAGGATACCTATGACGGAACTACGGCTGACGGAGATGGAAACTTTTCATTTGTAACTGACGAGAAGGGAGAGCACACAATCATAGCGCGATTGATCGGCTTTAAGGAGTCTCACATTCCGGTAAGAATTGCAGGCGAGTCGGTGTCCGTAAATTTTGAGCTACGCGAAGAAATAAGTGAATTGAAAGCTGTGACAATTTCGGCTGGCGCCTTTGCGGCAAGCGATGAATCAAGAAGAACAGTATTCCGCGCGGTTGATATTGCCACAACTGCCGGGGCCACCGCTGACATTGCGGGAGCGCTGAATACGCTTCCCGGAACACAGAAGAATGGCGAGAGCGGCCGCCTGTTCGTTCGCGGGGGCGATGGCAACGAGGCCAAAACCTTCATTGACGGATTACTGGTGCTCGATGCATATAGGCCTTCAGCGCCAAACACTCCTTCGCGTGGTCGGTTTCTTCCGTTTATGTTCAAAGGAACGAGCTTTAGCACCGGGGGATACTCCGCAGAATACGGACAAGCGCTCTCATCAACGCTTGCGCTCGAATCGCGCGATGAAGGAACACTTACCCGAACAGATCTTGGACTGCTTTCCCTTGGCGGGGACGTTACTCACACACAAACGTGGGAAGGCGGATCGATTGGCGGTAAAGTTCAGTATACGAATCTAACGCCTTACACCAATCTCATCAACCAGGAAATCGACTGGAAATCGGCCCCGGTCTCGTTGGAAGGAATAGGCTCATTTCGTCAGCGCTTAACGAAGACTGGAATTGTAAAAGTGTACGGGAATTTTAATCGTTCATCATTCTCGCTTTACAACCACGACATTGATGATCCGTCACAAACCCAGCTGTTCAAGCTTACGAATAATTACAATTACGTCAATGCATCGTACAAGGGTATGCTGAAGGACGATTGGATCATTCGTGGTGGTGCAGCGTATACTCACCTCGCGAATCTTTATAAAATTGAAAACCACGTGATTGACGAAACCGAAAAAGGTGCACATGCGAAAGTGGTGGTTGAAGGATCGGTGTCCGACCATGTCGATCTCAAAACTGGAGTGGAAGTTTTTACAAGGAACTTTTCTCAGGCGCTGACTCCATTCAATGCGCCAATGGTTAAAACTGGTTTCGAGGACAACATCACCGCTGCATTTGCCGAGGCCGACCTTTATGCCAGCAACAATTTTGTGACGCGTGCTGGCGTTCGTGGCGAACACAATAGCCTTACCGGAAAAGCAAGTGCTGATCCACGAATTTCTCTTGCCTACAAAGTCGGAAGCAACGGCCAGGTGTCACTGGCATGGGGAAAATTCAGACAAACAGCAAAGAATGAATGGTTAAAACTGAATACGTCACTGGAAGGAGAGAAAGCCGACCATTATATCTTAAACTACCAAAGAATAGAAAATAACCGGACGTTCCGTGTCGAGACATACTACAAGAAATATGACAACCTGGTGAAAGTGCAGGATGGCGTTGTGACAAACCACGGAAATGGCTATGCGCAAGGTGTTGAAGTTTTCTGGCGCGACAACGAGTCCGTGAGCCGACTTGACTACTGGATCTCCTACTCGTTCCTCGATACAAAGCGTAACTACCTGAATTTTCCCACAGAGGCAACGCCAACATTCGCGTCAAAGCACAATTTTTCAGTGGTTGGAAAGTACTTCATTGAAAAAATGAAGAGCCAGCTTGGGGCGACATTCTCGTACACCAGTCCGCGGCCTTACAACAACCCGAACGAAAGCACTTTTAATGGCGGTAAAACGCCTTCTTACCAGGATCTAAGTTTCACCTGGAGTTATCTTCCAAAACCGAATCTCATCGTTTTCTTCTCGTGCACCAACCTTCTGGGTCGCGATAATATTTTCGGATACGAGTACGGCAAAGCGCGCAACGAAGACGGACTTTACAACAGCCGCGCAATCCGTCAGCCGGCACCACGCTTTCTTTTCCTCGGAATTTTCCTGACCATCTCCAAGGATAAATCAGTCAATCAATTACCAACCTTATAATTCAATAGCTATGAAATCACTCACAGTCATCCCGGTTTTAGTTGCCGTGCTCTTGTTCGCTCTTGTAAAAAATGCTCTTGCCAACGATGGAAAATACGTGGAGGCAATGAAGAAAAACATTGATGCGATCTATAAAGCACAAACGATTGAAGAGTTGCAGCAATCGGTAAATGCATTTCATCGGATTGCCGATGCGGAAAAGACAAAATGGGAGCCGAGCTATTACGCTGCGTTCGGAAACATACTGATGGCGACTAAAGAAAAGGACGCAGGTAAGAAAGACTCTTTCCTGGACCTTGCCATGGAGTCAATTAAAAAATGCAAGGCCATTGTTCCGGATGAGTCCGAGGTTGTCGCGCTGGAAGGTTTTGCCTACATGATTCGCGTCACCGTAGATCCTGCGTCACGTGGCCAGCAATTTGCAAGCCTGGCCATGCAAACGTTCGGAAAAGCAGTGCAGCTGAATCCGGAAAACCCGCGTGCACTCTCATTGCTTGCGCAGATGCAATATGGTACCGCGCAGTTCTTTGGGTCATCTACCGCTGAGGCATGCGGAACGCTCGATAAGTCGCTTTTAAAATTTGATACATATAAATCTGACAATCCGCTGGCTCCGGTTTGGGGTAAACAAGCAGCAGAGGGATTAAAAACACAGTGCAAGTAACACTACCTTTGAATGCTCAAGGTTGCCAACTTTTGCGCAACTTTGAGCTTTACCTGATTTCACCATGCGAAAACCTCTTGCTGTTGAAGCCTGTCCGAAAAGAAACCCCTGGGTCGAACTGCGCGACATCGCCATTCTCATCCTGCTTGGGCTCCTGATGACTGCAACGGGCCTGAGTTGTCGCGACTGCGAATTCAATAGTCGTGAGTACTGGGTAATTGGTTCGTTTACCTCGATTGTCTGGGTGGTGCTTTGGAAAGGCAACGATTACCTTGGATCGTATATCTCCACAAAAGTTTCATGGATAAAATTTCCAGTGAAACGGTTTTTTATAGGGCTGTTTGCGACCGCAGCGTTTACACTTTCATCAATATACCTCTTAAGTGCACTTTATAATGCTACCTTTAACGTTCGTCTGTCCTATGGTGTATTATACTCCATTCTCATTACCATTATCATCTCCCTCTTTATGCATGGCCGCGCATTCCTCCTTAACTGGAAGCAAAGTCAGATCGATGCGGAGCGTCTGCAACGCGAAAACATAGCGGGGAAGTATGAGGCGTTGAAAAACCAGGTGAATCCACATTTTTTATTCAACAGTCTGAATGCACTCTCAAACCTTGTATATGAAGATCAGGACAAAGCAGTAAAATTCATCAAGCAATTGTCTGAAGTGTATCGTTATGTACTTGATACCCGTGACAAAGAAATCGTATCGCTGGCGGACGAGATCAGGTTTTTGGAATCGTATATCTTTCTTCAGCAGATTCGTTTTGAAAACCGGCTAAATATTGAATTGAACGTGACAGAACAACAAAAATGTATTACTCCACTTGCCCTTCAAATGCTGATCGAGAACGCCATCAAACATAATATCGTCTCTGCTGACGACCCGCTGAAGATTCGCGTGTACCAGGATAATGGCCATGTGGTGGTAGAAAACAATCTGCAGCGCAAAGCTGTGCTCGCGGAACCTTCTGCAGGGGTCGGCTTGGAAAATATTGTTAAACGTTATGAGCTTCTCACGGACCGGAAGGTCGAGATTACCGATGGACCTCACAACTTTATTGTGAAACTTCCGCTGCTTGAGAATTCGCGTTTATGAAAGTTGTAATTATTGAAGATGAACCACACGCAGCCCAACGCCTGAAAAAACTGGCAATGGAGTTGATTCACGATATCGAGGTTGTTGCCACGATGGACACGGTAAAGAAATCGGTGGCATGGCTGAAGGCTAACGCCAGGCCAGATTTGATCTTTATGGATATCCAACTCGCGGATGGACTAAGCTTCCAGATCTTTGAACAGCATCCCATCAGTTCCCCGGTGATCTTTACCACCGCCTACGATGAATACGCGCTGAAGGCTTTTAAAGTGAACAGCATCGATTACATCTTAAAACCGGTTGACCAGGGAGAGCTAAAGGCAGCCCTTGATAAGCTGCGGAATCTTGCTGGCAGTACTGCGAGTCAAAAGGACGTGCTGGCGAACATTGGTCTGGCTGTTGAGATGCTCCTGAAAAAATACAAGACACGGTTTGTAGTTAAGGTGGGGGAGCATCTTCGCACGATAGAGGTTTCCACCATCCGATATTTTTACAGTCAGGAGAAAACCACTTTTTGTGTGACGGATGATAATCGCGCTCATATTCTTGACTACACCCTGGAGCAATTGGAAGAAATGCTTGATCCTTCGGAATTCTATCGCATCAACCGAAAATACCTGGTGCGGTCGGGCGCCATCCAGGATATTATTAGCTACACCAACAGCCGGCTCAGACTAGTGCTGAAAGGCTGTATGGACAATGACATCATTGTGGCAAGGGAGCGGGTGCAGGAGTTCAAAACCTGGCTGGACCGGTAGGGAATAAGAACGGCTTTAGCCGGTGCGTACCGTTAACCTCCGGCTTAAGCCGGAGGTTACAAAGACGTGCGCTAAAGCGCGGACATGATCAGCACTTATACGAAATAGATCGAATTATGAAGCCACTTCGAACTACAGCATTCCCTTCTCTGTCCATCATTTGCATTTATTTATTAAGCTCTTTCTGATGGATTGTTACTTCGATCGGCTTTAGCCGGTGTGTACGGTAACCTCCGGCTTAAGCCAGAGGTTACAAAGACATGGGCTAAAGCGCGGCATGATTAGCAGTTCCGACAAGTATTAGCAAATCGTATAATCGTCCGAGTCTCTATTGGTTACAGTATAACATTAGCATTTTTGAACGCTGACCATCGCGCTGTCGCTGACCCTAACTCATCAGTTCATTTAGATGCTCAATATCCGACTGCTTGAGCGGTTTGGTGATGAACTGGATTACGTTTTTGTTTTTGAAAACCTGTTCGCGGTCTTGGGAGCTGTTGGAGCTGGTCAGCACTACGATGCGTGACGTGTTCCGAATTTTTTCAGGGAGCGAGTTAAAACTGTTGAGGAAATCGAAACCATCGATTTCGGGCATGTTCAGGTCGAGGAATATTACTTCAGGAGGATCCTGTCCGTTTATGCTTTTAAGCCAGTTCAGCGCTTCGGTGGCCGACTTATAGGAAACCAGCTGGTTTGAGAAATTGTATACCTCCAGAAACCTTCGTTGGATAAAAAGGTCGATGTCACTATCATCAATAAGCAGGGTTTTGTTCACCTTTCTTGGCATAGTTTCGGGAGTGACACCACTTCATCTAAACTTAACAAAAAACCACTCAAAAACCAGAAATTTCGGCCAAAAATATAGTTACACGTTTTATTGGATAAAAAAATGTGTTAAAATTGAATCTTCTAAACCTATTAATGACCGTGGATGGACTTCGGTGGATTTTCTGTTGAAATGTCGATCGATCATCCGTTCTAAAAACAACAAATACTATATGAAATTCAAGCAACCCATTTCGTTCTTTTTCAGCGTTCTTCTGGCAGCGGGTCTGGCTTCGTGTGCTTCCTCAGGCAAAGACGAGTCCAAGAACTCGGAGGAGTTCGATGAGGCAAACAACTCCCTAAAAAATCAGATCGAAGAAGTGGTTTACAATATTCCTTCTCCATCCGAAATCCCTTACCTGCTTCAGGCAACCGGTGCTGAATTCAATGAAACGCTTTTGCACGACCGAAAGAAAGTTGATTCCTATAACACCAAGAACGAGCAGGCAGCGCTGAACCTCGGAGTTTACGTTGCTGATATCGGTTATCTGACCTCATATGACAAAACGCAGGATGCCATTGACTACCTGGGTGCATGCAAGACGCTTGCTGATAACCTTGGCCTGATCGGAACCTTTGATTCTGAACTTGGTAAGGAATTCGAAGCTAACATTTCTAACAAAGATTCATTGGCGCACCTTCTTGACAGAACCATCAAGCAAGCTGAAGCCTTTTTGATTGATGACAACCGTAACAAACTGGCATCATTGATTGTGACCGGAAGCTTTATTGAAGGGCTTTACATTTCAACGGGCCTGGTTAAATCATATCCCAAGAACATTCTTCCGGAAGATAGCCGCAACCTCGTGCTAACTCCGCTGATGCGTGTTGTTTTGGAGCAACGTAAAGCCGTATCTGAACTGCTCAAGATTCTTAGCTCCGTTGAACAAACAGGAAACATCGCGACAATCACAGCCGACCTGAAGAGTCTCGAAGCTGCCTACTCAAAACTCAACATCGAGGAGCAGATCAAGAATAACCGGGCTGACCTCGTATTGACAGACAAGAACCTGGAGGAGATTACTACTATTGTAGAAAAGGTTAGAAAAGACATCACCCAATAATCAGCGAATGCTGAAATTGTGAGAAGGACTGGTAGTTTTTTACCAGTCCTTTTTTTATTATGAGTGTGCATCTTTGCGTATCTTTAACGCTTAAGCCTAGACCCCATGAGTGAAGCAGTGCTGAAAGCCATACTCCGCCTGTTTGCTGTTGTAGCCAAAGAGGG
>DASWTP010000296.1:0-17038 GCA_036402075.1 Chryseosolibacter sp.
CTCGAATTCCGCTATCAGTACAATGTAAACAGGGCCAACAAACCAGGCACACAAAATTCTTACAACCTACAGAACACTACAGATAAATGGGGCAACGAATTGAAGCTCCACACACTTAGTATCAATGTAGGCGTTACGTTGTTTTATTTTTAACCCCTTATGATAAAAAGCCAAAGTATGAAAACGAAAAACAAACCCCATTTCCTTTTGATGGCGGCCATCGTAGCGGTCTTCGCGGCCTTTACGGTGTCGTGTAACAAAGATGATGATCCATCGTTAGCTGACCTCAGAGAAGACAAACTTCAGTATCTCGAAGACTCTCTCCGTATCAGCGACTCACTTCGCCTGATTGGTAATGCAGGTGTTGTTAACTATTCAATCACCGTTGTGGACGGTTCTACTTCTTCTATCTACGCGAACGGTAGAACAAATGAATCAAAGTCTGCTGTTGATGGCGCAATTGTAACGATCTCTCAGTATGGTAAGACGTTGACTGATACAACCGATGCTTCTGGTACTGTTGTATTCAATGGTTTCTTCCGCAGTGCGGTTAACGTAACCATTAAGAAAACTGATTATACTTCTGTGAGTTATATCTCTGGTGTTCACATCCAGGATTCAACGCGCACCGGTACCATCAGCTTTGTAGGAAATATCATTCCTATTTTTGCGTTGACAGGTGCTAACACAGCCAACATCTCTGGCCGTGCAACCATCGAAACAAACCTTACAAACAGAACTGTGGAGCTTGCTCCTGATGGAACAACGGTCAGCGCTTCAATTGACGCGACTAACAATTCAGATTTCTCTGACAAGTTCTTGACGACCGACATCGATGACAGAATCTACATCAGCTCATGTGGTTGCGAGTTTGTATATGTTGGTAACATTCTTCAGGCAAGCTATTCAACTGGCATTGTTGGTACAGTAGCTTCTGGCAACTATTCAATCACAGTTCCTGCTGCCATCGATGGATTGCCATTGAACCTCCAGTATTCAGACGTTGCAGCTGATCAGACATTATTCCAATTGAATGGTTCAGATCAGAACTCGATCGTTAGGAGAACAATCTACACAGCAAACCCATTTGCGTCTGCAGCTACTCTTCCAGCAAGCACAAACGTAAGTGTTGCTTTCGAGTCATTCGATGCGCAGGCAACAGCAACAGCGGTGATTTCGGCTCAAGCCGGAACCGTTGAAAGAATCAACGTTACAAACGGTGGTAGCGGATACATTGCAGCAACTCCTCCGCTTGTTCAAATCGTGGGTGACGGTACAGGTGCAACTGCAACTGCAACAGTTGGTGCCAACGGTCGCGTAACAGGTGTTACCCTGACAAGCCCAGGTTCAGGTTATACAACAGTTTCCTCTGTTAACTTCCTTTCCGGTTCAGGTGCAACAGCTTCTGCTGGCTTGCAGGCAAACGGTACTGTGACTTCAATCGTGATCACAAACTCTGGTTCAGGCTACACGTCAGCTCCGACCGTTACGATCCCTGCTCCAGGTGGAACAGGAACGCAAGCTCAAGGAACTGCTAACATTGACGCGCTTGGTCGCGTAACTTCGATTACCATCACTAACCCTGGTACTGGCTATGCGGCAGACCCAGGCGCCATTACGATTGCAGCCCCTCCGGCAGGTGGTGTGCAGGCAGTAGCGAATGCACTTTATTCTGGCGTATCTGTAGGCAACGTAACCGTAACGCCTGGTTCAGGATATACTTACGCTCCTACGGTAACATTCAGTGCTCCGCAGCGTGCTAATGGTGTACGTGCAACTGGTACTGCCTCGTTTGATGCAACAACCGGACAAGTTACTGGTATACAAGTTACCAACGCAGGTTCAGGCTATACAGCAGCTCCTACGGTGACTTTGAATGCAGGTAGCGGTGCAGCTGCGCAAGGTTATCTTACTGGTGGATCAGTTATCTCATTCAACATTACATCAACTGGCGATGATTATGCTTACGCTCCAACGGTTGTAATTGGAAGGACTGATGACGGTAATGGCTCAGGCGCAACCGGAACCGCAGTGATGTCAAACGGACGTGTGGTTGGTATCAACCTTACTAACGGTGGATCTGGCTATACATCCGCTCCAAGTGTTGAACTTGTAACAGGTACTGGCGCGGTAGCTTACGCTATTGTAAACGGAAGCGGCTCTATCACCGGCTTCAACATCGCAAAAGGCGGTAGCGGTTATACCGGTGCACCTCGCGTGATTATCAATGGTGGTGGAACACCTGAGGCTTCGGCAACAGCAACCGTAACCGGTGGCGCTGTAACGGGAATGACTGTTGTATTGGGCGGTAGCGGATATACTTCAGGTAACATCCCAGCTTCAGCTCAAAACTTCTCTACAACCAAAGGTTCGTTTATCGAGACCAAGCCTGGTTTGAAGTACATTAATGACGTTAACTACGGAACAGGTACAATCCGTAACTAATACAGGTTAAAACTAAGATAATAAGGGCCAGCATGATCTGGCCCTTATTTTTTTATAACAGCCCGCAACCTTTTGCCGGCCGCTCCGTACACACTCCCTATTGCTAACCTTTAAATGCCATGAACTTAGTATTTTAGATATCGTTTCCTGACCATATTGGCAGACGATAATGACTATTCGCCATCAAGATGCTGGCAGAATTTTTCCATTTATTCTAAAATACCTAACTCATGACTAATACTTTCTCTAATAAATTATCTTCTTTCTTTAAACTCTTTCGCAAAGCGCTCGAAGGCGAGCAACAGGATTACACTGCACTAAGCATTGATAAAGCGATCTTCATGCTTTCCATTCCGATGGTCCTCGAGATGATCATGGAATCATTGTTTGCTGTTGTTGACGTGTACTGGGTAAGCCGGCTCAACGACAACGATGCCGTGGCTACCATCGGCTTAACCGAATCCGTCCTCACACTTGTTTACTCACTCGCGATTGGCCTAAGTATGGGTGCAACTGCGATGGTTGCGCGAAGAGTGGGCGAGAAGGACTTCAATGCAGCTAAAGTTGCGGCAGCCCAGGCGCTGTACATCGGTCTTGCAATTTCAGTTGTTATCTCGATTGCCGGGATTTTCTTCGCGGAAGACATTCTCAGGCTGATGGGAGCAAGCGAAAGCCTGATCACAAAAAATTCCGGCTATACGCGTTGGATGCTTACGGGTAACATCACCATCATGATGCTGTTCCTGATCAATGCCGTATTTCGCGGAGCCGGAGACGCATCACTTGCTATGAGGTCCCTTTGGCTTGCTAATATTCTGAACATTGCGCTCGGACCGGTCTTTATTTTTGGCATCGGCCCGATTCCGGCCATGGGTGTTGAAGGCGCGGCTGTTGCGACAACTATCGGACGAGGCTCTGGTGTGTTGTACCAGGTATATCATTTATTCCGCGGACAAGGTTTGATCAAATTCGATCGGCTAAACATGCCATTCAGACCCGACATCGTTGTGCGGCTTATTAAAGTCTCGCTGGGTGGAATGATGCAGTTTATCATTGGTTCCGCAAGCTGGATCTTCCTGGTGCGAATAATGTCAGACTTTGGCAGCGCGACCGTGGCAGGTTATACAATCGCGATTCGCCTTATTGTGTTTGCAATTCTTCCCGCGTGGGGAATGGCGAACGCTGCGGCAACACTTGTAGGTCAGAACCTGGGTGCCGGACAACCCGATCGCGCTGAGAAGTCAGTGTGGCGAAGTGCGTTTCTTAACATGATCTTTCTCGGCACGGTAGGAATAATATTCCTGATCTTCGCCAGGCAGTTCATTGGATTTTTCACCACAGATCCGGAAGTGCTCAGAAACGGTGTCCAGTGTTTGCAAATTGTTTGTCTCGGCTATGCGTTCTATGCTTACGGGATGGTGATTGGCCAGTCGTTCAATGGAGCGGGGGATACAAAAACTCCCACAATTATCAACTTTGTTGGATTCTGGTTATTCCAGATTCCGCTGGCGTATTCGCTTGCCCTTGTGCTCAACATTGGGTCTCCTGGTGTGTACGCTGCAATCTCAATTGCAGAATCATGCATCGCTATTGCGGCCATTTTGATTTTCCGAAAAGGAAAATGGAAGACCGTTAAGATCTAAAAAACAAAGGGACGTTTTAAAGCGTCCCTTTTTCTTATGGCTCTTTCTTTTTAAAAGCAGCATTGAAGGCGGTTTTCAGCTCTTCACCCGCTTTTTTCAAACTCGCTTCAACCTCTTTCCATCGCTCTTTATTCTCGGCTTCTTTCTTAATTTTCTCAGCCGACACTTTCAATTCTTCGTATTTTTCCTGGAATTCTTTCTGCAGTTTTTCACCCGCTTCGTTTAATTCCACCATAAATTCATCGACCTTTTTGCCGAAGCTCTTAAAGGCCTTTTCGTTCTTTCCTTCCTCTTTTGGTTCCATAATCGTGGGTTCACGGGTATGAATTTAGAGATGGTTTTTAACATTAACAAAACCGTTGCTATGAATTCGGAGCAGGATCCAATTAATTGTATTAAGAATTTATTGGAAAACAAATCGACAGCAAAGCAGGCAACGTACCGGCATATTGTCGAAGCGTTTTCTATCCTTTCCCATGAGGCAAAACGCGTGGTTGATGAATTGCTCAAAAGAGCTCATCCTGATGATAAAGATGTGACTGTAGAATATAACACTGTAAGCGAGCATGAATTTGATGTGAAGCTCGCGGGTGATATGCTGATTTTCGTAATGCATACCAACGTGGTTACGTTCGAAGATTCACATCCGATAATGAAAGAAGACTACATTCTTCAAAATGATGTGAACCGGTATTTTGGGCAAATCATGATCTACAATTTTATGGCCGACTCCTTGCGATTCAATCGTTCAAATGACCCTGGCTATTTGCTTGCCCGGTTGATGATCAATCACGATAATCGGTTTTTCATTGAAGGGGAAAAAGAACTTGCCGAATACAATAAGATCTCAGAAACACCGATCACGGAGGAGATCCTTCGCAAAATCGTCAAGATCGTGCTGCGGATGGCCATCGAAAACGACCTTATTGCACCACCGTTCAAAGAGGTTAAATCCATCACCTTGCATCAGAAACGAGAGCACGCGCCAGAACTCGGTGGTGGACAAAAAATAGGCTTCAGGATGAGCTATGAAAATAAAACGGAAGGTTAGAATCTTTTTTTTATTTTTACAGTCCATCTAATCGTCAACGCTTGAATATCCGCTCTATAATTATATTCCTTTGTGTTGTGATGATCGTGATCGCGGAAGGTTGCGCATCACCGCGGAAGCATAAACACAAAAAGTTAAAACCGGGTAAGCCGATTCCTTGTCCACTCAAAGATTGCTGATGCATATTAAGAAGATCGTTATAGCAATTGATGGCTATTCTGCATGCGGAAAAAGTACGACAGCCAAGCAGGTAGCTGCCATTCTTGGCTACCGTTACATCGACACAGGGGCCATGTATCGTGCTGTCACGTTATACTTCCTCGATCACCACATAGCACTTACCAATCCGAAAGAAATTGCAAAGGCCTTGCAGCAGATCAATATCTCGTTTAAGGTGAACTCCAGGAACGTATCAGAGACCTATCTTAACGGGCTGAACGTGGAGAATGACATTCGGAAAATGCGCGTGTCTGAAAATGTAAGCCAGGTTAGCGCGATTAAAGATGTGCGCGTGTTTCTTGTTGACCAGCAGAGGCGAATGGGAAAGGAGAAAGGCGTTGTGCTGGATGGAAGAGATATTGGCACTGTAGTTTTTCCTACGGCCGAACTAAAGGTCTTTATGACTGCCGAGGTGCTCGTGCGAGCCTTCAGAAGGCAACGGGAGCTGCTTGAAAAAAACAACATGGTGGACCTTGACGAGGTTGTGGATAACCTGCTTCAGCGCGATAAGATCGATACAACCCGCGCAGAAAGTCCGCTTCGACAAGCGGATGATGCCCTCGTAATCGATACCACCCACATTACCATCGATGAACAAGTGGATGAAGTGGTGAGACTCGCGTTCTCTAAAACTATTGTTCGATAGTTGTTAGCATCCTACATAGCCACTCTTTAACTTCGTTTTCAAATTAACAAACCCCTTGCCTTCTCCCGACAGCCCATCGAAGCTCAATGCCATCTTTGGCCGGATCCTTCGCTATTTCTTTAGCGGCACCTTGTTTATTGTTCCGTTGGTTGCTACCGCCTACTTTATTTTTGTCTCGTTTCAATGGCTCGACAATCGGCTTAACCTTCCTTACCCAGGGCTGGGCTTTGCCATCATCATCGCGGTAATCACTTCCATCGGATACCTTTCAACAAACTACATTTTTAAAACCATTGGAAACTGGTTTGACAGGGGAATGAATAAGATCCCGCTCATTAAGCTGATCTATGCCACGGTGAAAGACTTGCTCGGAGCATTTGTTGGAGACAAAAAAAAATTCAACAAGCCGGTGCTGGTAAGAATCAACAAGGATAATAGTCTATTTCAGATTGGTTTTGTCACGCAGTCGGATTTGAGTGAACTTGGTCTGAATGATATGGTAGTTGTGTACTTCCCACATTCATATGCATTTTCCGGCTATCACTATTTCGTGCCGAAGGAAAATATCAAACCATTGAACATCTCCGGGCCCACCGCGATGAAATTCATCGTTTCTGGTGGCGTTAGCGGGTTGAAGGACTACTGAAGCCAGCTGCTGCTTTCAGGTGTCATGTCGAGGCGCTTCTGAATTCACTATTTCTTGTAAACCTAATTGCCGAAGCAATCCGAGAGGAAATAACTTGCGCTTACGGGGATCCTTCGCTCGCGCAGGCCATTGCTCTTGCTGTACTCAGGATGACAGGTTCGAAAGCGTGGTTCCTTCGCTCGCACCGGAAGAGCTGATGATACGGTAATAAAAGCTATGATCAGTTAATCACCCCAGACCCCACCAGTTCCTCTCCGTCATACCACGCGGCAAACTGACCTGGCGTTACGCTTCGTTGAGGACGATCAAAAATAATATAAAGACCTTCCGCCTTTTTGTGAAGCGTGCAAGGCTCAAGCTTCTGGCGATAGCGGATACGAGCAACATACCGCCTCGTTTGATCTATCTCGAGCTTCAAATCTGGCCGAATCCAATGCTCATCTGCATTCGGAATAAAAAGTCCTTTGCGATAAAGCCCCGGATGATCCTCGCCCATTCCTGTGTAAATAATATTTTGGTCGGTGTCAGTTCCAATCACAAACATTGGCTTTGCATTTCCCCCAAGGTTCAATCCCTTCCGTTGGCCAATCGTATAGTAATGTGCGCCATTGTGCTCGCCAATCTCTTTTCCTTTAACAGTGTTCAATGCATACGGCTGAGACAAGCCAACCAGGTCATCATCACTAAATCCATTCTTAAACGCATCTGCGGAGGCAGGAACCTCTACGACTTTCCCTTTCTTTGTTTGAAGGCGCTGTTGCAGGAAATCGGGAAGATGCACTTTGCCGACAAAGCATAACCCCTGCGAGTCTTTCTTTTCAGCCGTTACTAATCCAATTTTCTTAGCAATGTCGCGTACCTCAGGCTTCAGCAATTCTCCAACGGGGAACAACGAGCGTGAAAGTTGTTCCTGTGTGAGCTGGCAGAGAAAATAACTTTGATCTTTATTGCCATCCTTTCCACTTAACAATTGATAAACCGTTTTTCCGGTTGCATCCGTAAACTCGGCTTTGCGGGCATAGTGCCCCGTGGCTACAAAGTCAGCTCCGAGTTTTAATGCAGCATTCAGAAAAATGTCAAACTTGATTTCGCGATTGCAAAGTACATCAGGGTTGGGCGTGCGGCCGCGCTGATACTCGGCAAACATGTAGTCAACGATCCGAGCCTTATACTCTACGCTGAGGTCAATCGCCTGAAAAGGTATTCCGAGACTTTGCGCAACGATCATCGCATCGTTGCTGTCGTCTAGCCAGGGGCATTCATTGCTGATCGTAACTGAGTCGTCATGCCAGTTCTTCATAAACATGCCGATCACGTCATACCCCTGTTGCTGAAGCAGGTATGCCGCTACACTGGAGTCTACTCCGCCTGATAATCCAACTACTACTCTTTGTCCCATTAGTAAGCTTCGAGTTTCGAGCTGTGACCTTCGAGACCTACGCTTTGCTCGTAGCTGGAAGCTCACAACTCGCGGCTTTTTATTTAGAAGCGATATTCTCGCTTAAAAGTTCATTGATCGTTTCATTAAAATGTTGTACAAACTGGTCGTAGTACATGCCGGTGCCAGGGCCATTAAAGCCCGTATGGATCTTCTTTACCTTGCCGTCCCGCCCAATGAAAATAGTTGTCGGGAACGCCACCACTTTATTTAATTGTGGAAGGGTCTTCGCAGCTGCCTCTTTATTGTTCGTCCCTGCAATCACGAAATCGTAAGGCACCTTGAATTTCTCGATCATCTTCCTGACACGGCCACTGGCGTAATCGAAATCTGCTTTGCGTTCATAAGCCAGGCCAATGATTTCAACCCCCCGATTGTGGTTTTCGTTGTACCACGGAACAAGGAAATTTGTTTCGTCCATACAATTCGGGCACCATGTTCCAAATAGCTGAAGGATCACCACTTTGTTCTTGTACTTTTCATCGGTCAATGAGATGGGTTTGCCATTTACGTCCGGAAAGGTGAATTCAATTTTTTCATATCCTGGTTTCAAATACGTCAGCGACTCTGGATCTGAAAGCTCAGCGTTTTCATTTTTTGTTCCATTCCAAAACGCCATGTACGTTTTGCCACTGTAATATTCGCCTGACAAGGTTCCATCCGCGAGCTTGGATGCGGTGAAGATGTACGCGTGATTGCCATCGAATGTGCTTAGCTTCATCATCCCGTCAGACACGTTGCCTTGCAGGTACCTGTAGTCTCCCGTCTCCGTAAGGAACGTGCCGGTTACGCTGTCTTGTTCCTGGTTGAATATTCCTATGGCGTGGGTGGTGTCATCCTCCGTAATAAAATCCACTTCATATTTTCCCGAAAAGTCAGGAATCGCACCCACAGCCTCCGATTTCTTAAAGCGAAAGCTCTGGCCATGCACCGCCAAGAATGGAATGTTGTAATCCTTCTCGTAGTTTTTGATAAACTCTCCCTTGAGGGTATCGCCTTTGATCGCGGCTTTGATGTTGGCATCGAAAATATGTAGTGCTATATCTACCGAATCTTCAGTCACCGTAATCTCATCTAACAGAAGCCTCTCACTCGCATTGATTATATAAAGGTCGTAACCACCCGAGTTGTCCCTCACCAGGTCAAAATTGAACGGCAGTTCCTGGCCCTGAATTTCAACGGTTGCTCTCCAGATACCGGTTTTTAATGCATTGGGCGATTCTTTGTCTGTGGCGCACGACAGAACGGTTACAGAAAGAACGAAAAGCGAAAGAAAACGAAACATTACGGTCAGATTTTTATATGGATTCAAAACACAAAAATGCGAGAAATGATTTACAATTTGGGCGCCATTAGTCGAATTTGGCTTTAAATCATCTTTTGTGAGTCAGCTGTCGGACATTACGGTTTTAGAGCTTGCGTCAGTTCTGGCGGGGCCTGGTGTGGGCCAGTTTTTCGCGGAACTTGGTGCAAACGTTATAAAGGTTGAAAATCTTAAGACTGGCGGGGACGTGACGCGAACCTGGAAGTCGGCCGGGGAGAGTACGGACGATCGATCTGCCTACTTCTGCTCGGTGAATTGGGGCAAGAAATCTATTGCGGTCGACCTTTCGAAACCAGAGGGACAGAAAATTGTTCACGCGCTGGCGCTCAAAGCCGACATCGTCATCGCAAGTTTCAAACCGGGAGATGCGGAGAAACTGCATGTGGACTACAATACATTATCGGCACAAAATCGAAAAATCATCTACGGTCAGGTGACTGGATACGGTTCATCCAATCCACGTGTCGGTTACGATGCCATCATCCAGGCAGAAGCAGGCTTCATGTTTATGAACGGTGAGCCTGGCGGCACCTCGTTAAAAATGCCTGTAGCCCTCATGGATGTTTTGGCAGGCCACCAATTGAAGGAAGCAATTCTCCTCGCGATGCTGCATTGCGTAAAAACGGGTGAGGGAAAACTGGTGGAAGTTTCGCTGATTCAATCGGGGGTCGCCTCACTTGTGAACCAGGCAACAAACTGGCTGATCAACCACAAACTTCCGCAGAAGCAAGGTTCTGCCCACCCTAACATTGCGCCCTATGGTGATCTTTATAAGACTTCAGATAATAAGGAGGTAATTCTTGCCGTGGGAAGCGATGCGCAATTCAAATCGCTCTGTTTGGTGCTGAACATCCCAGAGGTGGCTGAATTGCAAACGTTCAGAACCAACGCAGTAAGGGTCGTAAATCGAAATGAACTGAATCTCATCCTGCAACAGGCGATAAAAAAGAAAGACGCCTCTTCTTTGCTCACCGAGCTGAACAAGTTGAATGTGCCTGCCGGACTCGTTCAAAACATGGCGGAAGCATTTGCCTTGCCTGAAAGCCGGGAGCTCATGTTTCCCAATGAAGTAATTCCAGGGGTGAGGTCTGTGATTTTTCAGCCTTTGCCATCATTATCCTCCCACTTTTTACCACCGCCACATTTTGGGGAACACACACGCGAGATCTTGGAGCGATTCCTCAATTATGCGCCTGAAAACACGCATTTATTAATAGAAAAAGGCATTATCGCATAATATCAGCAAAATAATTTTTGTCTCGAAAAGGCCGTTTTTAGCGGCTTTTTTTGTGTTTTATACTTAAAAATGTAAAAAAGTGGCACAAAGTGGTTGAAAGTGGCATGAAAATACTTATGTTTGCTTAGGAGGAAAAGACAACCACTACGTCTATGACTTTCTTCACCAGTGAATATGAAAGTAAACTCGATTCCAAAGGGAGGCTTGTACTTCCTGCGCGAATCAAAGCCCAGCTACCCGTTGCAGACGGGGAAGGCCAGGAGCTTGTGATTCGCAGAGGGTTCGAGCAATGCTTGATTGTTTACCCCATGGTGGAGTTCAAAAAGGTCTTCTCAAAAATTTCAGGTCTTAACGAGTTTAATGAAGAGTACCGAAAGCTTCAGCGCAATTTTCTTTCGGGAGTCGTCACGGTAGAGTTGGATAACAACGGACGATTTCTGATTCCGAAAAACATGCTGACGTATGCCGCCATCGACAAAGATGCGATCCTGGTCGGTATGGGAAACAAAGTTGAGGTCTGGAATCCATCCATCTATGAGAAGCACCTCATTCAGGATCCTGGTGAACTGTCTAAACTAGCCGAAAAATATTTGAATGAATGAGATGAGTTGCCACCGGCTGCAGTCAGATTGGCTTCATGCTAGGGGTAACGAGTCTCTGAAAGAAGCTGCGAGCTTTGAGCCGCGAGCTTCGAGCTGTGTAATGCAGCGTTGAAGATTTGACCAAAGATGCTGTGGTGAACTGGTAAACAAGGTCATACAGCATGAAGAATTTTAAAAAGCTAAAAGTCTGGCAGAAAGGAATGTCTATCGTAGTAAGTGCATACAAATTGGCAAGACAACTTCCGCGTGAAGAGAGATTCGGGCTTGCCTTGCAAATTACGAAGGCTGCCGTCTCTATTCCTGCAAACATTGCCGAAGGCAGTGCAAAAAGTAGTTCATTGGACTACAAACGGTATTTAGAGATTTCATTGGGATCAGCCTATGAACTTGAGACTCATGTGCTGGCTACAGAAATGCTCGGATACGGAGAGGCCGGCCTGAGAACGTTGCTTTTGAAGGACGTTGACGAGGAGCAAAAGATGCTTCAGTCGTTCATCAAAACGGTTGGCGGGTAATGGCTCGCAGCTCGCAGCACGAAGCTCGAAGCTACCATCAACCGGTGATGCTGGCGGAATGTATACAAGGGCTCCAAATAAAGCCGGACGGAACCTACGTAGACGTCACTTTCGGAGGAGGAGGCCACAGTAAAGAGATATTAAAGCATCTCACAACGGGCAGGCTGATTGTTTTTGATCAGGATGACGATGCCCGGAAGGAAGCTGAAAAAATAGAAAGTCGTTCTTTAACATTTTGTCAAGCCAACTTCATGTACTTAAAAAAGTATTTGAAGTTGAATGGAGTTACGAAAGTCAACGGTATTCTGGCTGATCTAGGAATTTCCTCGCATCAGATCGATTCGCCCGAACGCGGATTTTCGACACGCTTCGATGGCCCACTCGACATGAGAATGGATCAGAACCTTGCGCAGACTGCTGCGGGTGTGTTGAATAGCTTTCCGGAAGCCGAACTGCATAAGTTGTTCGGAATGTATGGCGAGCTGAAGAATGCCAGAACCGTTGCAAAAGAAGTGGTTCAGTATAGAGCGAATAAGAAATTTGAACGCACTGAAGATTTGAAAGATGCGTTGCGTTCCGTAGCTCCACGAGGAAAAGAAAATAAATACTTCGCCCAGGTGTTTCAGGCCTTGCGGATCGTTGTCAACAACGAGATGAAAGCGCTTGAAGATTTTTTGCACCAGGCGGGCGAAGTGGTTGAAAGCGGTGGGAGATTGGTAATTATGTCGTACCACTCCCTTGAAGACAGAATGGTGAAGAACTACATTAACAAGGGGAAGGTGTTTGGTGAAGTTGAAAAGGATTTTTATGGGAACGAGATCAAACCGTTTGAAGCCGTAAATCGCAAACCGATTGAGGCATCAGCTGAGGAGATCGAAAGAAACCCGCGAGCAAGAAGTGCGAAACTTAGAATAGCAGAACGACTAGATGAAGGTAAATCAACGAACTGAACAACAAGCCATGAACGAGAATAAGTTCAAGGTGCAGGCGAAAGAAGTGAAGTCCGGTGGCTCAGGAACCAGCATGTTCTCCGGGATCGAAAAGAAGTTGAAACTCGAAACATATTTCGAAGAAGGCTTCCCGGTGCAGTACGTTCCCAAAATTCTTTTCGTGATGGTGTTGGGCCTGCTTTACATTGGCAATACACACCACGCAGAGAAGACAGTTCGAAAGATTAACAATATCCAGGCGGAAGTGGAAGACCTTCGCGCGGATTATACAACGCTGAAGTCAAACCTGATGTTTTCCAGCAAACAATCGGAAGTTGCAAAACGAGTAAGGTCATACGGATTGAAAGAAAGTTTAACACCTCCTTATAAAGTTGTCGTAGAGAAAAGTGAATATTAAGAAGTCGATATTATTACGGGTACGTGTTGCATTCATTGCAGTAATGCTGTTTGCTATTGCTGTTGTTGCGAAGATCGGTCATATCCAGTTCGCTGAGGGAAAGAAGTGGGCTGATATGGGCGAACGTATTTCTTTTGACTACAAGCGGGTAAAGGCTACGCGCGGAAATATTTACTCGGACAACGGAAGTTTGCTGGCTACTTCTTTGCCGTTCTACAAAATTGCTTTCGATGCAACCTTGCCGAAAGATGAAATTTTCAAAAAAGGAGTGGATTCACTGGCATGGCATCTGGCAGTATTTTTTAAGGATAAATCACAGAAGGACTATAAGCGAATGCTCATCGATGCCCGGGCAAGCGGCAAACAATACATTGTGATCAGCAGAAAGAAAATCGACTACCAGGAAAAGAAGATGATGATGAAATGGCCAATCTTCCGCGAAGGCCGTTTGCGCGGTGGCGCGATCTTCGAAAAGATGGATGTTCGTTACAATCCCTTCTCCAACCTTAGCCGCAGAACCGTTGGTTTTATCAATGAGAACGATAAGGGTGCAGGATTGGAGTATAGCTTTAACCAACACCTCGGTGGACAGGATGGCTACGCCTATTACCAGAAAATTGCCGGTGGACTTTGGAAGCCAATTTTTGATGCAAATAATGTAAAAGCTGTTGATGGATTGGATCTTCAAACCACGCTGGATATTAACTTGCAGGACGTTTCAGAGACTGCGCTTCACAACGCCATGCTGAAACATGATGCTGATGACGGACTGGTGGTGGTGATGGAAGTGAAGACAGGGGAAGTAAAAGCGATATCAAACTTGAGCCGTGACGGCAATGGAAACTTCTTTGAGAAGCTGAATTTTGCTGCCGGTATGAATTTCGAGCCCGGCTCAACCTTCAAGCTGGTAACCATGATGGCACTTCTCGAAGATACCAACATTGAGCTGACGGACAGCGTGGACACAGGCAACGGGGAATTCATGTTTTACAACCGTACCGTTCGCGATCACGAAGAAGGCGGGCTCGGGGTTGTGACCATCCAGGAAGCGTTTGAACATTCATCCAACGTGGCAATGGCTAAGTTGGTGAACAAACATTTCGGGGTGAAGCCAGACAAGTTTATCGACTACATTGACCGTTTGAATCTTTCCAAGCCTTTGGGTATTCAACTCATAGGCGAACCGTATCCAAAAATTCCAAGACCAGGTGAAAAAGGCTGGAGTGGAATCAGCTTGCCGTGGATGTCGCATGGCTACGGATTTGAATATTCTCCACTTCACACGCTGGCTCTTTACAATGCTGTAGCAAACGATGGTAAGATGATTCGACCAATTTTCGTTAAGTCGGTAAAGAAAGCCGATGATGAAGAGGAGGCATACGAAACGGATGTGCTGAACAGCAAGATTTGTTCAACATCAACGCTTAACAAATTGAAGTTGCTGCTCGAAGGTGTAGTTGAAAAAGGTACGGCTAAGAATATCAAGGGAACTCACTACCGCATTGCTGGAAAGACCGGTACTGCGCAGATCCTGGAGAACGGAAGGTATAACAAAAAATACATCACATCCTTCGCGGGTTATTTCCCCGCACATGCTCCGCGTTACAGCGCCATCGTGCTGATCAAAAATCCGCGCGGATGGTATCAGTACGGAAGCAGTGTTGCGGCACCGGTGTTTAAAGAAATTGCCGATAATATCTATGCGCGTGACATCAATCTTCACGAGCCAATGCAGCAAAAGAAGTTTGCGCACGGAAGTGATGTGCTGCCGGTGATCAAAGCCGGAAACCAGGAAGAGCTTACCATGCTATGTAACGAACTCGGAATTTCTACGCATTCGCAAACAGAAGAAGAGTGGGTTCGCGCATCCCGCAGCGGTACAGGTGTAGACTGGAAGAAAAATATTGACGGAAAAGATATCGTGCCGGATGTAAAGGGAATGACTTTCCGCGATGCAATTTATTTGCTTGAGAAATCAGGATTGAAAGTTTTTTACGAAGGAAAAGGAAGAGTGCTGCAGCAATCGCTTGATGCAGGAAGAAGAGTTGGGAAAGGCGATCGTATTTTTATCAAACTGGGTTAATGGCAGATTTAAAAAATATATTGTACAAGGTTTCATTGACATCATCATTCGGTGATATGAATGCTGATGTGAAGGGAATTTGCTTCGATTCCCGGAAAGTGCAGCCGGGATACTTGTTTGTGGCCGTGAAGGGAACACTCTCCGATGGCCATCAGTTCATTCAAAAGGCAATCGACCTGGGTGCAACAGTTATTGTCTGCGAAAAACTTCCTGATACAGTTAAGGAAACTGTGGCTTATGTTACCGTCAAGGATAGTGCTGCCGCCCTAGGAATCATTGCCTCAAACTATTTTGGTAACCCTTCAGAAAAACTCAAGCTTGTTGGCGTTACCGGCACCAATGGCAAGACGACAACCGTGACGCTTTTGTATCAGCTCTTCTCCCGAATGGGAAGAAAAGCCGGACTGATCTCAACTGTTGAGAACAGGATTGTGGAGAAGGTGATCCCATCAACGCATACTACACCAGATCCGATTCAGCTTAACGAGCTCCTGAAGAAAATGGTGGAGGAGGGTTGTTCACACGCGTTTATGGAAGTAAGCTCGCACGCTGTTGATCAGGAACGTATTGCCGGGGTGAAGTTTGCCGGTGCATTGTTTACAAATATCACGCACGATCACCTGGACTATCATAAAACCTTCGAAAACTACATCAAGGCTAAGAAGAAGTATTTCGATGAACTGAGCGCTGACGCATTTGCATTGGTCAATGCGGATGATAAGCGCGGCATGGTAATGCTTCAAAATACAAAAGCTAAGAAGTATGCGTTTGGCTTGAAGAAAATGGTGGACTTTAAAGGCAAGATCATTACAAACTCAATTGAAGGGCTGGAGCTTGAAGTTGCCAACCGCAACGTATGGTTTAAAATGATTGGCGATTTCAATGCCTATAATCTGCTTGGAGTTTTTGGCGCGGCAGTATTGCTTGGCGAGAACGAGGACGAAGTGCTCATGCACCTTTCCTCGCTCCACGGTGCTCCAGGCAGATTTGAATTGGTTATGCCTGGGTCAAAATTTACGGCAATCGTTGATTACGCGCATACTCCTGATGCATTAAAAAATGTATTGGAGACCATTGCCCAGTTCAGAACAGGAGCGGAGCAAGTGATCACGGTTGTTGGATGTGGTGGGAATCGCGACAAAACAAAACGGCCATTGATGGCTTCGATCGCTTGCAAGCTCAGTGATAAAGTTGTGCTGACGTCAGACAATCCAAGGGATGAAGATCCGATGGAGATTATAAAGGAAATGCAAACCGGAATTCTTCCAACTGAGGCGCGCAAGACATTGGTGATTGCCGATCGTGAGGAAGCAATCAAAACTGCCTGCATGATGGCGAAGGGAAAAGACATTGTGCTGATTGCGGGAAAGGGACACGAAACGTATCAGGAGATCAAAGGGGTGAAGTACCCATTCGATGACCGTGAAGTAGTTTCGAGAATGCTGAAAATGTTTTCGAATTAATGTGCTAATGAGCCAATGTGCCAATATGCCAATGATTGAATGTAGTTTTGAAATAGATGCAGAAACCAGATTATATCCGAAACCGGAGCTTCTATTTAATAAGATTGAAGAAATTCTGAAAATATTGAACAGTATCATTTCAACTTCGAAAGGGGAAAATAGTAATCAGCACATTGGCATATTAGCACATTGGCACATTAAAAATTGACTTGAAGAATGCTCTACTATTTATTTGACTATTTAGATAAACTAGACTTGCCAGGAGCAGGTGTGTTTCAATACATCTCCTTCCGAGCAGGTATGGCCGCGCTCATCTCATTAATCATAACCATCACCTTTGGTAAGCAGCTTATTAACTACTTGCGTAAAAAGCAGGTGG
>DASWTP010000297.1:0-3915 GCA_036402075.1 Chryseosolibacter sp.
CATAAGTAGTCTGGGTAAAACTATTTTCATAATTTTGTAATGGTTTGGGTGTAGAAATATGTCTCAGACTATAGTCCGGGTCTCATTCGCCAAAATGTTCAAACCCGGACTATTCCTTTTAAGCGCCCTCAAGGCGGATGACAAGTGTTTTTCGATCGCGTTATCATAGGTAGTTTAGTTTACAACCGGTCCCGCTTAGCGTAATATTCTTTTCATCTTTAAAATCCGCTTTTGCCTTGAGCAGGAATTCAAAGCTCCGGATCACGTTTTCCAGCGACTCATTTTTATACTCCCCGGAGATGGTGCATCCCTTAAGCGCAGAGGATTGGATCTCCACTTTGGCGTCATACCAGTCACCGAGCATGACGACAGCGTCTTCAAGTGGTGTCTCGCGAAATACCAGCACATTATCTTTCCAGCTCACGAAATCCGCAACATTCACCTTTTCCGCTCTGATTACACTGTTCGCGCCCACCACTGCCTGGTATCCCGGCTCAATAGAAAGTTCGTGTGAGGAAGAATTTACATTTACTTTGCCGGTTACAAGCGTCACTTCAACCTCCTCGGAAGGCGTTGCTTTTACATTGAAACTCGTTCCCAGCACGTTCACCGCAGACGATCCAGCGTGTACTGTGAAGGGACGTGACGGATCATGCGTCACATCAAAATAGGCTTCCCCCTGGAGCGTAATTGTACGTGTTTTGCCGAATGTGGATGGATATGAAATCGAACTGTTTGAATTGATATGCACTTTGCTTCCGTCTGGCAGTTCGAGAATGAGTTTTTCACCCCGCTTTGCACGCTCGGTTTTTACGGCTACCGCGAAATGATTTTCCGGTGCAGACGCCTGATTCGTCACGCGATCGAAAAACCAGAGCGAGACCATGACCAGTGAAACTGCGGCAGCAACCTTGAACCAGGGCTGAAGGTAGAGCGGTTTTTTTACGCGAGGAGCAATGCGTTCCCGGATCCGGAGAAAGATCTCTTGTTTTTTTCTGCTGATGTTTAAGGGATCTTCTCCCGACTGTTCAGCAGCGTAGGACGCGAAAAAATCGTCCGCAATCTTTCTCTCTTCGTCCGTAGCTGTGCCCTTGAGGTAACGGTCTAACAGCTCACGCAGTTGTGATTCATTTAGGCTCATGTACAAGTATGTTGCACACGATTGCGCAATCCCCTATGCCAACTGAAAAAATATTTTAAGAAATGAAAAGAACGAAGAGCACGGCAGACTGCTCTACGGTGGTTTTTAGTGACTTCAAGGCTTTCGTAATCTGATTTTCAACCGTTTTTGGAGAAATATTGAGCTGCGTTGCAATCTGCTTGTTGGGTAGCTCTTCATATCGACTGAGGTAAAATACCTGTCTGCATTTTTCCGGCAAGGCGGAAATTCCTTTTTGGAGGACCTCCTCCATCTCCTGCGCCTGAAATTCGTCTTCAACTACATTGGAGGCAATTACGTGGTTCATTCGCGCGAGATGTTTCTCACTGATCTTACCGGCCCGGAGTTGCATGAAGCACTGATACTTTGCTGACTGATATAAATATGCTTCGAGGTTTTCGATGCGGGTCTTGCCCCGTGATTCGTACAACGCCACAAAGGTTTCCTGAACCACGTCTTGCGCCTTTGCCTCATCGTGCAGAATCCGCATGGCCAGGGTATACAGCTCTTTCCAATAGCGATCATAAACAAGCTCGAATGCATGGTTCTCACCGCTAATAAAAAGCTCCATCAATTGGTGACGCGTCAGGTCGTTGTCGTGCATATCGGTAATCGTACCTGAATTTAACACAAATGAGCAAAAGACGTCATGCAAAGTAGCAGAAAAGTGTCGTACGCATGCCAGGATCGAATGCGAGGTTGAATACTACCCGGTTTTCAACGGTCTGGATACTGACCAGACTTTTAAGACAATGTGTTTTGGCACATCCAGGGCGCACGAAAGCGGTTGCATCAGGCTTTACCGCCCGCCTCCTTTGCTGCGAGGTATGACTTTTTAAATGTGGTTTTATATTAAATAACGTTAGAATGTTCCGCCTTGCTGCATGTTTGTACATCATGCTTTTTTTATTCGCTGCTTTCGGGATTACCGGATGCAATACCTATTACAGTGAGAATATCGATACGGTCGCTGCACCGATCAACACTGTAGTTCATGAAATGCCCGTGGCGCACAAGTACTATCAGCAGAAAGTCGAGAGCAAGACCGAGGCATTTTACCGGGCCAACAAGATGACCAAGAAGTGGCTCGGGAAAAAACAGCCGAGCCCTGAGTTCAAAGCGTTTGCTGATGAGGTCAAAGACTCATTTAAATACGGGATCAATCCTGACGACTACAGTATCTCAGAGCTTGAAGCAGCCGTTGAAAAGCTCTATAAGAACCGGAAACGCACGGAAGCGGAGATGTCGGAGCTTGACATTCGCATTACAGCCTCCTACTTTCTGTTCACCACGCATCTGCTTGAAGGCCGCATCCGAAATGCCGGAGCTAAAGATTACATCTGGAAACGCGGCACCCCGCATGAAGACGATGTGGCAATGCTTCTTGAAAATGATTCTAAAAGAGAACTCCGGAAAGAAATCGAGGACCTTCAGCCGAAAGACGTTCAATACGGTAAGCTCCGGGAAGCGCTTGCACGATATCGTGAGCTGGAAGATCGCGACAGGAATGTGATCAATATGCCACAAGCAGTTCAATTGAAGCCGGGCGACACAAGCGATTACATCCCTGCCATTAGAAAACGCCTGATGCTTACCAATGATCTCAAGTCCGGCAAGGCCGCCCGCGACTCAACAGTGTATGACAGCGCCCTCCTGAACGCAGTAAAACAGTTTCAAAGAAGGCATGGACTGGAAGAAGATGCGTTGATCAACAAAGAACTGGTCGGCTACCTGAATATGCCGTTCGCAAATATGGCCGACATTATTGCGCTGAATCTTGAACGACTGCGCTGGCAGCCACATCTGCCCGTGAAAGGAGAATACATCGTAGTAAACGTGCCTGAGTATATGCTGCACATCTACGACAACAAAAAAGAAACGTTTACCATGCGGGTGGTGCTTGGCTCAGAGTTCAATGCGACACCAATCTTTGCCGACACGCTAAAATACATTGTGTTCAGTCCGACCTGGAATGTGCCGAAAAGTATTCTCGAAGAGGAGTTTTTGCCTAAGTTAAAAGAAGATCCTTACCACTATAGTGATGATTTTACGTTTTTTAAGGGCGGGGAAGAGATCGATCCCGCTGACGAGGACTGGAACGCCAAAGATCTGAACATCGCTGCATACCAGGCCGTGCAGAAGCCGGGGCCAACCAATTCACTTGGATATGTGAAGTTCATCATGCCGAATAATTTCAACATCTATCTGCACGACACTCCGGCAGATCGGTTGTTTAACAAAAAAGATCGCGCGTTCAGTCATGGATGCATCCGGTTGGAGAAACCCTTCGAGCTTGCCGAGTATCTGCTGCGAGATCAAAAGCGATGGAACAAAAAGTCGATCGCACAACTCGCATCTCTGGACGAGCCAAAAACCGTCCACTTGAAGAAAACTTACCCGGTGCATATAGTCTATCGGACAGCCTGGGTGGATGATGACGGCTTAATCAATTTCCGGAAAGACGTGTATGGACATGACGAGCGCCAATTGGCTCAGCTTCGCGCCACCAACCATCAGCTGCTTGGTTATGCAAATGACGCTGATCCTAGATAGCCGCTGCCGTTCGTGGCAGAACGTTTTCGAGACCTTGGATCATTCTCTCGAAGTCAAGATAAACGGATGATTTGAGGTAAGTCGACTCGTTGTAGTAAGCAAAGATCACCGTTTTGTTCTTGATCAAATTGATCACGGGTTTATTGAGGTCAATCGGCAACGCAGGACAACCCTGGCTTCTCCCTATCCGACCATTTTTCTTA
>DASWTP010000298.1:0-30635 GCA_036402075.1 Chryseosolibacter sp.
TTGCCATCAGTGTTTATTGGACCTACGCTCAAAAAGCCCCAGCCGGAAGTGAAAATGCAAAGCCATCAGCAAGCTTGCTGTGGGATCGGTTTCCAAAATTTGTACTTGGTTTTATTGCAGCCTCGTTGTTGTTCTCATTTATTCTTGACCCAGCATTAATTGCTCCGGCAAAAGATGGGCTGAAAAGCATTCAAACGCTCTGGTTCGTGCTCGCATTTACCAGCATCGGCCTGGAAACGAAATTCAGCGATCTGTTCAACCGGGAAAACAAGAAGCCCTTGTACGCTTTTCTAACCGCGCAAGTGTTTAATATTTTGATCACGCTGCTGATTGCGTGGATGTTGTTTTCGTAAGTGGTGACTGCGCCCCACACCGTCTCGGGACAAGGCTTGGATAGCGAAGACAGGTTCACGGAACACTCATTGCGAGCCGCTGCAATGCTCGACCCGTCAGTGACAGCGGATACACAGTTGACGCAACAGGCATTACAAGCGCTCCTGGTCGATCAGAAGCTCTAGTAGTTCGCGCCAATTTTTTTATCTTCGCCAACTAATTCAATGCAACGTTCCTCCGCCATCCAAACACCGAAACCAACGTTCCGCGAAGCTCTTCGCTTTTGGCTCAAACTAGGATTCATAAGCTTTGGAGGTCCCGCGGGACAAATCGCTATCATGCATCAATTTCTTGTCGAGCAGAAGAAATGGATTTCAAACAGTCGGTTTATGCATGGCCTGAACTACTGCATGGTTCTGCCGGGACCAGAAGCGCAACAACTCGCCACCTATATCGGATGGCTTCTCCATGGTGTCCGCGGTGGACTCGCTGCCGGAATTCTGTTTATTCTTCCATCCGTATTCATTTTGCTTGGATTGAGCATTGTGTATGTTACGTACGGGAAAATCGAATGGGTGGCATCGTTGTTCTACGGGTTAAAACCTGCCGTCATCGCTATCGTAATCCTGGCTCTCATAAAAATCGGTAAGAAGTCGCTCAGCACGGTTTTTCACTACCTCGTTGGGGCAGGGTCGTTCATTGCCATCTTCTTTTTCAACATCTCGTTTCCTGTGATCATCCTGGTAAGTGTGCTCATCGGATGGATCGCGCAGCGCACGCTTCCCCATTTGTTGAAAGATGTGAGTCGCGCTGAACACACTGACGATCATGAACGAGAGTATTACCTCAACGCATTGTCACCGCCCGTCACCGATGGGGCGTCATTCGGGAGCGCAGTGCTTAAAACTATAATTGCTGTCACTTTCGGAGCAATTCCAATTGTGCTGTTCGTGGTCACGAGGTCAGACTCGGCCTTCTGGATGAATCTGTCTGCATTTTTTACAAAGGCTGCGCTTGTTACCTTCGGAGGTGCTTACGCGGTGCTGCCTTATGTAGCGCAGGAGAGCGTTGAAAAGCTTAACTGGCTGACCGAATACCAGATGATCGATGGGCTTGCGCTCGGAGAGACCACGCCCGGTCCGCTGATCATGGTGCTGGTGTTTGTTGGCTTTATGGCGGCCTATCACCATGGAAATTCTTCGATCGCTGACGGGACACTCGGACTGCTCACCACGGCTTTCTATACCTTTCTTCCCAGCTTTCTTTTCATATTCGTTGGAGCACCTTTCGTGGAGATGACAAAGGATAATGTGAACCTGAGGACGATTCTCGGAATTGTGACGGCTGGTGTGGTTGGTGTTATTCTTAACCTGACGATTTATCTGGGCAAAGCGGTGATCTTTCCCAACGAATTTATCTCACCCGATTGGTTCGCGCTGATATGGGTGGTTGTTTCATTCATCGCTTTATATCGATTCAAGCTTAACATGATCCTTTGGATCGGTGTAAGTGCACTCGCTGGCCTGACCCACTACCTTTTAAACGGCTGATTTTTATACAACCGTTATTTGTTCTATCTTCACGCACTTTTTGACTATAGAACGGCATACAATTTTTACTTATCACTGAATGGCACTATTGGAGAAGCAACTTTTCGTAAAGAAATCAACCATCCCTAATTCCGGCAAAGGTCTTTTTACCAGGAAATTCATCCCTAAGGGTACACGCATTGTCGAGTACAAGGGAAGGATCTCAAAATGGAAGGATGTGAAGGATGAAGACGGAAAGAATGGTTACATCTTTTTTGTGAATCGCAATCATGTGATCAACGCGCTCCCTGTGAAGTCTGCGCTTGCACGCTATGCCAATGACGCAAACGGGCTTTCCCGTATCAAAGGAATCAATAATAATTGCGACTATGTCAGTGAGGGCCTGAAAGCCTACATCGAATCGAAGAAAGATATTCCTGCCGGCAGCGAGATTTTTGTTGATTACGGAAAAGATTACTGGAAAGTGATTCGTGAGAACATGAAGTTGTGGGCACGTGAGAAAAAGGAGGCGGAAAAGAAAGCTGCAGCCAAAAAGAAATCTACCCTGAAAAAAGGTAAGACCGTTCGGTCTGTCCAGCCCGCCAACGGCAAGAAGCTCAACGGAACCTATCACGTGAACAGCCGGAAGGCATTGAAAAGAAATACCTCGTCAGGTAAGAAAAAAGTTTCAGCGAGGTAATTATCTGAGGTCTGCCTCAAGTTGCTGCAGTGTCTCGTTAGCGCTGGCAGCGTAGTCTTCATATCCCTGCCGCAAGGCTTCGCTTATGTAAGCGCGTAACAAACGGGTTGACGTTTTGTTGACCTGGATCGATTCGGCAAGAATGTCATATGCCATTGAGCTGGTTGAATCGGTTGCTGCGAAATAATTGGCTGCGGCAATGATCCCGTCTTCAAAATAGGGATTCATCTTAGCGAGGTATCCATAGTTCTTTTTAGCATTCACAGAGTCACCAGCCACCTGGTTCATCAGCGCGGTGTATAAAACCTTGTGCAGTTGCTTCTCTCGTCCAAACTCAACGCCTTTGTTGATTTGCTTTGCCAGGTTTTGCACTTCGCCCCGTGAGGCAAGCATCACAAGTTCGAAATGCTTGATCTCATCGAACAGTTGCTTGTTGGTTAATTCGAGTCCCGCAGTCTGATTCAGGTAACGGATCGCTGGAATAATGCGGTTTGCCTTGAACTGCCTCTTCGACATATCGAGCAACGATTGCCCTTTGTAATTCGGATTAGCGAATGTGTTGGCGAGTTTTGAGAAGAAGGTCGTGTCGTCTACAGAAACAACATAGCGCGCGTACTGGTACTTTTCAGCATCGGCAAGTGAAAGCGCATCGGTGGGTTTCATGGTGAGGATCTGCTCGATTCGCTGTGCGATTTGTTTTTGGGCGTTGTCGCCATACGTTGCAACCGAGTCCCATGCCACCAGCGCAGCATCCAGCCTTCTTGCTTCGGTGAGCGCAATAGCATTGTAGAATCGTGCATCTTTGTAATCGGCCCCGGCCGAATGAATGAAGTATTCATGAGCAATTTCTGGATTGTCCTGCTCCAGCGCCCAAAGGCCCATGATGTAGTTGTACTTGCCCTGATACTCGCGAGACGTAAACGCAAGCTCAGCCAGGATCTCCTGGGCTTTGTAAACATTTCCCTGGTGATAATATGCATAAGACAGGGAAGCTTTTAAGGCTTCGCTGAACGCAAAATTCACAGAGTCACTGGCAATCCGCCATGCTCTGGAAGTGAAGGCGGTGTCGAGTGTTGTAGCATTTCGTATGATGTAATTATTAAGGAGGGTAGCGGAATACAAATCGAGCTGCTTCGCCTCGAGCGGGTCAACCTCCAGCGAGAACGGCTGGCCAAAGAGGGTAGCGCTTCCAACAGCATTTGCCAGTACGAGGTTAGATTGTGAATCGAAGACTTTCACCATCGAGTCGATCTTGATAGGCAGGAGCTCGGAGGCGGCAAGGGCAAGAAAGTTTCCTTCAGCTGACGCTTTTGTGCTTGCATGTTCTCTCGCATTACTCAGGTAGTAGATGGCAGAGTCGAGGTTATGCACTTTGGCGTACGCAAATCCCAGATTGTTCGACAATTCCGCGAATGACTCTTTTTTTTCTGAAGTCTTAAAAACCTTGATCGCGTTAAAATAGTCTCGGTGCCACAAGTGCAGGTTCCCTTTATTCACGAGTGAATAGTGCGAGGGGCGCCTGATGTTTGCAAGATCAAAATGTTCTTGTGCAACGTCAAAGTCGAGGCGTGATGCCTTCAGCATTCCGAGTGCATAGTTTGCGCGATGGCTTCCGTACGCGCTCTTCCGGCTGCGGTCGTAAAACGTGGTTCCGAACTTCTCGTTGTCCTGGAGAATATAGAGGTCTGCTGCGTAGTTGTAGAACCCAGCGAAGCTATGGTATACGTAATCGCGCCAGTATGTCACAAACACAAATGCTAGTGATACGATAATTCCCGCGAGGGTAAACGTAAAGTAAGGCATTCGGTTCGGGCGATAGATGAGCTTAGAGACGTTGATGTTGTTGCCCATCATTACCATGAAGTTGGAGAACACGTACATGAGGAACACGATTCCAAAGGCTGCATGGGTGAAAATGCTGAGGTCTTTAATCACTTTCACTGGCGCGTCATTTCCATTTCCGAGTAACTGGACAAGTGTTGCAAAGCTGATGGTGGCAAGCGCGAGATAGAAAATAGCGCCAAAGGGCGTGAACGCGAAAATATTCTCGTAAAGGTTTTCGCGCTGACGGAATCCCCACAAGCCAAGTATGGCGGAAACCGAAATGAGTAACATGAAGTTGATGTAAAAGAAATCCCAGTTCAGGTATCCGATAACGTGCAATGCGGTGATGATGATGTTTACGAGGTAGATGGCGCTGATGATCAGAAAATGCCGCAGACTTTTGTTGCCACCCTGGCTTGCAACGATCAGGAAGGCAGCCATGATCTCGTGTGCAATCATGATGATGAACACAACCGTGAGGATCAACGCTGCTGTGTAGGCAGTGACTGCCAGGTGCAGGATCGGATATTGAATCTCGCAGAAGTTCAGGATCAGAATGAATAGGAGGAGTGCGACTGCCAGGAACACCCCAAGTCTTACAAAGAATCCGGTTTGGGGACGGATGCTCTTGAAATAATAACTCAATAGCGTGAAAACAAGCAGGACAATGGCGGGAATGATTATCCCACCTAGCCCGAAAAGCCGAAGTACATCGAGCCTCAAGCTCACTCCGAACAGGATAAAAAGACTCATGGCCATGAAGTACCAGAATCCATCGATGGCGGTAATGGTTGTTAATAGAACCATGGCGAGAAAAATCAGCACGCCAAGGAAAACATATGACGCGGTAAAATTATGATGAAGGTCGCTGCCCTGGTTGTACTCAAAAATTACATAGCTCTCCGCTGGTACAGATAGTCGGAATGGCCCCACGTTAAATGAGTGAACCGTAGTCTCGATAATTTTTTGTTCCTGGATTTTTTCCCATGAGATAACCCCGGCAGGTTCTGTGAAATAGTAATACCAGGCTAGCGAAAACGCAAGAATGAAGAGACCGAGGAGCAGATACCAAAACCACTTGTAGGCGCTGGACCAGTCTCTCCAGAAAAAAATCGATGACATTGGAATTTAGCTTTATTGAAACTGCAAGCTAACAGTGTTGGAGGGAATATGAAAATGAAAGTATCCTGCCGTGACAGGATACTTTCTGGATGATCTTAAGAGAAGAACTTGGTAACGCCAGGTGTTGCGATCGGATAAAGACCGTTTGCGTCAGGTAATACTGGGGGCTGGGCGTCAAAGGCGTAACGCGCAGGCTGAAGGCTGATCCCTGAATTAAGTGCCTTATCCCACTCGATCACCTCTCCAGAGTACGTAGCCATTCGCCCCATGATGGAAGTCATCGTTGCTTTTGCTCCGTTTTCCGCGTCAGTGAATTTGAACTCCTTCTTCGCGATAGCCGCGAAGAGTTCGTCATGTTCGGTCTGGTACGGATTGTTCTCTTTTGATTTATCGAACTTGTAAAGCGAACTGCCTTTGCTGGTAATTTCCGCTGCGCCACACTTGACCACGCCTTTGGTTCCAACGATCATTTCGTCAACGATCGCGTAAGTTCCTTTAATGTGACGGCACTGACTGTTCATGATGCTACCGTCTGCATAGTGGAACTCAACATAATGGTGATCATAAATCTCACCAAAATCTTTGCCTGTGCGTACCTGTCGGCCACCCATGCCCTGTGCTTTTACCGGATAAGCGCCCTTGAACCAGTTCATCACGTCAATGTTGTGGATGTGTTGCTCGGTGATATGATCACCACAAAGCCAGTTGAAGTAATACCAGTTCCGCATTTGGTATTCCATCTCCGTTTGTCCGGCTTTGCGTGGATTCACCCAAACGCCATCGTTGTTCCACCAAACCTGGCCCGAGGTGATCTCGCCAATCATTCCATCTTGCACACGCTTGTAAAGCTCACGGTAGGAATTCTGGTAGTGGCGCTGCAATCCAACCACAACGTTTAATTTTTTCCGCTTAGCCTCCTCGGCAACTTCGAGAACCTTCTTAACACCTGCAGGATCAGTTGCCACTGGCTTTTCCATGAACACATGTTTTCCCTGGCGGATCGCTTCTTCGAAATGAATCGGGCGGAAACCCGGAGGTGTGGTGAGAATTACCACATCGGCTAGCGCAATTGCTTTTTTATATCCATCGAAACCAACAAATTTATTCTCTTCCTTCACCGTCACTCGTGCTGACACATTCCCATCTTCGTTGTTTTCGTCAGTCAGGTATTTAAAACATTGGTCGAGCCTGTCGCGGAACGCATCTGCCATGGCTACCAGCTTCACGTTTTCTTTCGTGGAGAGCGCCTGCATCGCAGCCCCGGTTCCCCGGCCTCCGCAGCCGATCACGGCAACTTTTATTGTGTCATCAACGGAAGAGTTAAAGCCCGCCTGGGAAAAATACGGCAAGGCCACCAAACCACCAGCCAGGAGAGAGCTTTGCTTGACAAACTCTCTGCGGGAAGAAGTAGATTTTTCAGAGCGCATAAATTTGGTTTTTTGTTAAGGGAATATTGAAAATGATTGATTGTTACTTTAAATACTGGGCGAAGAATTTTTCAACTTCTTCTTTTGTAGGTTGTTTTGCAGGCCGCGCAATCCGGAACCCGACAAACATTCCGTCCGTGAGCCACCACTTGCTTTTCGGAATTTGCGGATCGCGCTTATTCCACGCACCATCGGAAGCAATGCGATTGGTGCAGCGCAATTCTCTTGCATCATCAAGGTACGAGCCTCCGCGCACCACTTTCGGATACTTTGAGGCAGGCGGCACCAGCGGATCTTTTGCTCCATCTGTCAGCTTTGAAAATCCAGCAGGGTCGTACTGGTCTAACGTCCATTCGCTGAGGTTCCCAAGCATGTCGTAAAGTCCCCATGCGTTTGGTTTCAGCTCGGCCGTCTTGTGGTACTTCCCTCCGCTGTTCAGCGCAGACCAGCCGAACATGGAAACGTCTTTCACTGTTGCTTTATCCCCGGCACGGCATGCATACTCCCATTCCGCTTCTGTTGGAAGACGATAGAACACGCCTGTCTTTTCGTACAGCCACTTGCAATACATAATGGCGGCCTGCTGACTCATGCTGTTCGTAGGTTGTTTTGGATCGCGGCCCATCCCCCAGGTCAGGTCAATGTATTGTGCGGTCGGCCTTGTCACGGCATCCACGGTGATGTTCTTGGTTTGAGGTACGTCCAGGTTCTTGAAGAAAAGGTCCCATTCCGCAAATGTCACTTCGCGCTCACCGATCCAAAATGGTGAAAGGCTGACCTTCTTTTGAGGACCTTCATCCTCATCTTTGATCTTCTCTCCGACACTGCTTCCAATCGGGAAAGTGCCACCGGGTATTGCGATCATCTTAAATTTTACAGGAGTACCGGTGATGGTTTGTTCGTAGGTTTTTAAGTCCTGGGAAAATGCCGAAGCGGCAGAAAATATTAGAACAGAAAATACAAGAGCTTTCAACACAGTGAATTTTAGGGATTGACAAGTTAAACAATAATTGCGGCTGCACAATTGAAATTGATGTGGCGATATAGTCATTTCGACAAAATGCCGCCTTGTTGCCTAACGGGAATTAGTTTTTAGTGGGGAACCGGTAGGCTTAAGACCATGAAAGTACTTTTTGTTTTAAATCCATCGTCTGGAAATGCAGGCAATGACAAAGCTATTTTACGAATTCACGAACTGGCTGTTGAAAAGGAGTTTGATTTCAAATTTTTATACACCAACGGCAGGAATGACGATGAGCGGATTGCTAACGACCTGGCACTTTATAAACCGGACCGGGTGATTGCCGGGGGAGGGGATGGCACCATCCAGCTTGTAGCACGAAACCTCGTAGGAAAAAACCTGTTGATGGGAATCATTCCATTGGGCTCGGCAAACGGCATGGCAACCGCATTGGGTATCCCGGCCAACCCGGTGGAAGCCGTATCGACTATCGTCACCGCGGAGCATTTCATCCCGCTCGACCTTCTTAGGTTTAATGACAATCACCTGAGCATTCACCTGGGGGATATCGGGATCAACGCGCTAATGGTTAAAAAATATGAGGAAGACAGCCAGAAGGGAATGCTCGGATATGCGAAATATTTGTTGAGTTCGATCAAGGAGAGTCCGCTTTTAAAATATTCCATAAAAACCCCGGAACAGGTTTACGAAAGAGAAGGCTATATGCTGGCTTTCGCCAATGCGCACCAGTATGGCACGGGGGTTCACATTTCCCAGGGCGAGGTTTGGGATGGAAAATTCGAAATCGTTAATGTGCCGCGAGTGGCGCTGGACCAAATTATTAAGGCCGGGCTAACGGCTTTAAACGTTTTCGTTGATAAGAATATGTTTTCCGATGTGATCAGCTGCACCAAAGCCGAGGTGACCATCGACCGCGAGGTGGATTTTCAAATCGATGGCGAGTACATGGGCAAAGTGAAATCGTTAAAGGTAGAAATCGTTCCGTCTGCCATAAAACTTTTGATCCCGTGATCGTGAAGAAGCTTCCAATATTGTTGAGCTTTTATGCGCTGGCCAGCGGAAGCCATACGCTAATCCAGGGTCAGCTTACCTATACTGGAGTGAACGACCTTTCGTTCAAGGACTTCACCCGAAGAAAAACCTTTCGCACGCTGCTCAAACTTTACAGGACGAAGCCCTACGCAAACCAGTTTATCGTTTTGATTTTTGATAAAGGCAAGGTCCATATGAAGACGGATCAATATGGTTCGTTCTATGGAAAGTCGAACACAAATCTGCAAGGCGGCAAGCTCGAAAAAATACAGCTGGCATCTGGCCAGGAGGTGAAGATCGTTCCGGGACTGTATGAAAATAGAGTTGACTTTATTGAAAACAACGTCATTGTCATCTCCGACATTGATGATACCCTCATGCATTCATACATCTATCGAAAGATCCAGAAGTTCCGGACGCTTATGTTTACGTCAGTTGAAAAACGAAGGGCGGTGGGACACATGAAAGAGGTTCTGCAGAAGCTCGGGATGGATGGGGCTGCTACGTTTTATTTGTCGAACAGCGAACAAAACCTTTATCCGCTTATCTATCGGTTTCTTACCCACAACGATTTTCCAGTGGGACCAATTTTTCTTAAAAAGATGCGGCATTTCTGGGATGTGATCTTTAATATCAAGTTCCCGCTCCGCAACATGCATAAGGAACAGATGATCGTAAACATTATTTCATTGTTCCCAGAAAAGAAATTTGTCCTGATGGGCGACAATACGCAACACGATTTATCCATTTACCTGGCCGCGGCCGAAAAATATCCGTCCAACATTCGGTACATTCTCATTCGCAAAGTGGTAGATCGAAAAGCTGACGTCACCTTAATCCAGAAGAGTGAGGCTTCGCTTAAAGCCAATGATATCACCTTGTATTATGCTGTTGAGTTTCCGGAAGAGTTCCGGTTTTGAAAATAGCAACAACCGTCACCTCGAGTCTACAAATTCACTATGAAATGCTGCCATCACTATCGAGAGGCGAGTCTGCACATTCACTATGCAATGCTGCCATCACTATCGAGAGGCGAGTCCACCAATTCACTATGAAATGCTGCAATCACTATTGAGAGGCGAGTTTACAAATTCACTATGAAATGCAGCCATCACTATTGAGAGTGTCCGACTGCGATATAACTACGAAGCATTCCTTGCTGCCGTGCCTACGCGATACTTCTCGCGGTGATCTTGCATCTTATAGTGATGGTGCAGACTCGAAGTGACGAATTAAATAAGGGAAGCTGTTGATGCCTCGATGTCAAGCATCGTCTCCGGCTTAGGGGACGATGTTGCAAGTACGATTTCTAAAGCATCATCCCTGAGACTGCGGACGATGCTTAAAAAGAAATCAAACGCGAGATAGCAATCAAAAGGTCATCCAGCCCAGCTTTTGAACGCCACCGCTTTCTCACGACTTATATCGATCTCGTTATTGAACGGGGGTTTCAACTGCACGGTCAGGCCCTTGTGTGTTGTCTTAATTCTCCCGATGGATTGGATGTGAATAATAAACTGACGATTGACTCGAAAAAAGAATTCCGGATTGAGCAGACTTTCGATTTCATCCATCGTCTGGTGGTCGCTGATGTACCGCTCGTTGTGCATGGTCTGTAGATAGATCAACTCCTCCTTGTGGAAGTAGGCGATCTCATGCTGCATTACGGGTACAAGTGTATTTCGATGCAACGACAAAAATCTTTCTTTGTATTTCTTATGCGGTTGCTGGTTCCAGCTCCCCATCAAAGCCTTGAGCTGTTCAGATAATAGAGACTCTGACGTTAATGATCTGTATTTTGTTATTGCGGCCGAGAGCTCTTTAGCATCGATGGGTTTTAGCAGGTAATCGATGCTGTTGAGCTTGAAGGCGCGAATGGCATAGTCATCGTAAGCAGTGGTAAAGATGATGGGGCAGTTGAGGTGCAACGTCTCGTAGATGTCGAAGCTTATCCCATCGGAAAGCTGAATGTCGGAAAGGATCAGGTCGGGCAATGGGTTTGCGCTGAACCATTTTTTCGCTGAGTCAACACTGGTAAGCACCTGCTGGATCTGGATGGCACCGTCAATTTTGCGCAAAAGATTTTCGAGATCTTTGGCAACCAGCGGTTCGTCTTCAACGATGAGAATTTTCATACATCAATAATTAATCGAATTCGAAATTCGGATTTTGCCATCCCATCGGGATGTCGGCCTCGTAGTTTCCGTGTTTATCTTTGATTCGCATTTCCAGCCTCCCTTCGATCTTGAAACCAAGCGACTGGTAGAAGGCGATGGCCTTGGCGTTGCTTTCGCGCGTCATCAACTCAACTTTCCCGATATGATGACGATTCAATCCAATCTCTTCAAGAAAAATAGTGAACAAGGTCCGGCCGATCTTCTTGCCCTGGAAGTCCGGGTGCACAGCAATGGTCAGGTTTGAATAAAGGTGATCAAACACTTTGATTCCGGGTTTATAGGCGTGGATTTCTCCAATCAATTCATCAGGGTCGGTGGGATGTTCTGCCACGATGATCAAGCCGTCTTCCATACTTTTGGTAAGAAAGCCGTTTACATAATCGTCAGAAATTTCGTCCTCTTTGCGTGCGAGCCCATCGCCACTTTTGGCCACGGCCTGGTAGAGTTTTTTTAAACGGTGCGTATCTCCGGGTTCTGCGGTTCGTATGTGCATGGTCAGATCAGTGGAACTTTTACGTAAAATCGTTCGGGTGTAGGTTCTATAATCACAGGCTTGTCTGTCAGAAATTTATACAACGATTTCAAATTTTCTAAACCGAGCTTGTTTGACGTTTCTACTGTCTTGCGCGTTTGAAGATTGTTGCTTACCACCAGGTAGTCACCCATGGTAAGAATGTCGATGAACAACATTTTATCCTTGTCCACAACGTTGTGCTTAATGGCATTTTCAATCAGGATCTGCAAGGTAACAGGTACGATGGCTTTTTCTTTCGCTTCTGCACCGATCTCAAAGTTAATTTTTAGCGCGCCCTGGAAACGTGTCTCCAGCAGCTGAACATAATTCGAAATGAAATCGAGCTCGGTTGAGAGCAGTACAAAGTTTTTGTCTTTGTTCTGAAGCACATAGCGATAAACTTTCGACAGTTGCTGCAGGAATCGCGAGGCAAGTTCCTGGTTGTCGAAGATCAGGGAGTTGAGTGACGTGAGGGCATTGAAGAGGAAGTGAGGATTGAGCTGGTTTTTGAGGTTGTCAAACTGCACTTGCGATTTCTCTTTCTCGAGTCGTTCTGCTTTGATGAGGCTGTCTTTCCAGCGGTCAATGAAATATATGGTGAAGAACCCGAGGTTCACGCCCACCGGCACCATGGTGTAGAGGGCCCACGTAGTTGCCACGAAAAGTTCATCAAGTTTGAATTTCAAATGAGGCTCTCCCAACACATAGATCACAAACCGCAACGTCAAGCCAATGATCGATCCGATAACCAGTTGTAATACAATCCGGCCCGTGATATTTTTCTCAAACGGGTAAACCCGGTTTAACCACAGGTTAACAGCGCGAAGGGATTCCCAAAACACAATTCCAACACCAAGTGAAATGAAAAAGATCTGCACATGCCCGAGCGGTGTAAACTGGTCGAACTTCGTCATGCGAACAAAGAATCCGACAACCGCAACACCAAGGATGATGGCGTACGTTCGTAGAAACTGGGTAAGGTCCTTGTAGCCGAGCATAGATTCCGCAATATGCGAATTTTAACGCAGGGACACGTCTGTAATAAATTTCACGTGCCTTTCGGAGACACTTGGCGGTGTGAGTCGAATGAGGGCATTGCGCAGGCCCGACAGCAATGTGTTTTCGAGCTGCGCCACTTTCCCGATCATCCACGAATCGTTGACGATTTTGGTCGTTCTCGTAATTCGCTTTTCCTCGAAACGCTGGAATGCTTCTTCCACCGTGGAGTACTCTTCGATACAATTTGCGAGCACCGCGGCATCTTCAATGGCCATGCATGCACCCTGGCCCATGTTTGGTGTAGTGGCATGGGCTGCATCTCCCGACAACACGATACGGCCGAATGCAAATTTCTTAATTGGTTTCAGGTCAATTATGTCTCCCCAAATCAGTTGCTCGCTTTTCGTTCGCTTTAAAATGTCTGACACCGGGGCGTGATACTGGCTGAAGGACGCGAGAAGGTCGGGAATTTTAAAATCGCGAAGAAGGGAATCATTTTGTTGCGCATTAACGCAGGCAAACCAGTAGAGCTTGTTGTTCGCCAGGGGTACGATTCCGAACCTGCTTCCTTTTCCCCAGGTCTCGGACGTCTCAGACATCGTAAGACCAGGAGGAATATCATCGATGACTGCGCGCCAGCACGTATAGCCTGAGTAGCGCACACTTGACTGAGGAATTAATTTTTTGCGGACTGCCGAGTGAACTCCATCGCAGGCAATGAGATATTCAGTAGTGGCGGTGGTGCCGTCTTCAAAGTAGAGTGTAACGCCTGAGGTGGTTTGGTGGAAGTCCAGCAGGCGTTTGCCGGTGGTCAGCGTCCCCGATTTGAGCTGCGAAAGCAGGATGGTTTGCAGGTCACCCCGATGGATGGAAAAGCTGTTGATCACGCCCAACTTCTGGCTCAGCTCTCCTGCATTCGTTTGTGTAAGGATTTTTCCTTTTTGATCTTTGATGATGAGCGCTTCAAGAACTTTCCCTGCCTGTAAGATCGGGTCAGCGATACCAATCTGCACAAGTGCCTTTACTGCGTTAGCTGCCAGCGTGAGTCCCGCGCCCAGCGGCTTAAGGGCTGGCGCACCTTCGAATACTGATACTGAAAATCCTTTCCGCTGGAGAGCAATTGCAAGAGTAAGTCCTCCGATTCCTCCGCCAACGATTGCAAACTGTTTATTAGTCATCCGTTTTTAACATGTTCCTGTTTCTGCGCTTCCGCTTGGAAAGCCTTTGCTCCTGAATGAACAAGTTCAGGTTGCGCTGGGCCACCTGAAAATGCCTGAGGTACGACAGGGTTGATGGATGCGGACGTAACGAAATGTGATTTTCCATAGCTGTTCTTTGGTTCTATGACACTCAATTAGTCGATTACCCCTATCATTTATTGTAATTTTCGTCTAACTCTTCACGATTTTTCCATCGCTCATTTCCACAATTCTGTCTGATTTTTTGGCGAATTCGTCATCGTGTGTTACAGCAATGATCGTTTGATGATACTTGTGGGTCAACTCCTGAAATATATCAAACACGAGGTGTGTATTATACGTATCCAGGTTGCCTGTGGGTTCATCGCCCATGATAATATCCGGGTCATTGATCAACGCCCTTGCAATCGCCACGCGCTGTTGTTGCCCTCCGGAAAGTTTACTCGATTGCTTTAGCGCTTGTTCGTGGATCCCGAGCATTTTCAGCTTTTCGTAAGCCCTGTCTTCCACTTCCTTTTTGGAAAATTTTCCCAGCTTCAAAGCCGGGATCATCACGTTTTGGAGCACGGTGAACTCGGGAAGCAGGTAGTGAAACTGAAAAACAAAACCAATGTGCTGATTCCGAAATGCTGCGAGCTGATTCTGGTCTTTGTCTGTGAGACGCTCGCCTGCGATCTCAAGCTCGCCTTCGTAGTCGGTGTCCATGGTCGAGAGTACATACATCAATGTAGATTTCCCGCAGCCTGATTTTCCCACCAGCGATAGAAATTCACCACGGTTCACCGACAAATCAATCTCCTTCAGCACCTGGAATTTTTCCGGCTCATAGAAATATTTGGTCACTTTATGCGTTCTTAAAACCTGTTCCATAACTATTGTCCTCTTAAGATTTCAATCGGGTCTATTTTCGATGCCTTGCGCGATGGCATGTATCCCGCAAACGCGGTTGTCAGCACACCGAATACAATTCCAATGATGTAGTACTTCGGATCGAAGTTTACTGGCAGGCGGTCGATGCTGATGAAATCTCCGCCATCAAAAGGAGCTTGTGCGATAAGTTTCGAGAGCGCGAAGCCGATGATCAATCCCAACACGCTGCCAATGAATCCAATGACCAGCGATTGGATCATGAAAATCTGCTTCACATCATTTCCGGCAAAGCCCATGGCTTTAAGGATCGCGATGTCTTTCATTTTGTTGTAGATCGTCATGTTCAGGATGTTGTAGATGCCGAATCCTGCAACAATCAGCAGTGTGATCGAAACGCTGTAAGTCAAAATGTTTCGAATGATGCTTCCTGTGAGGAACGTTGCGTTTGCAGTCTCCCAGTCCTCCGATTTATAACCATACATCTCGTAGAATTCGGGTGCGATTTTCTTGGCCAGGTTGATGTCATGTAATTTTATGTTGATGTCGGTGATGTAGAAATGGTCTTGTTGCAGTATCGTTTGTACGGTCGAGATGTTTGCATAGCTTCTCACATTGTCCACCGTTCCGATTCCCATCTGGAAAATTCCTACAACCTTGAGTGTCATGGTGTAGCCCTGGGGCGTTGTCATCACCACGCGATCGCCTACCGTAACATTGAGCTTACGTGCGAGGCCCTTTCCCATAATCAGTCCGTCATGGTTTGCTTTCAGATCTTCAATCCTTCCTGCTTTCATTTTTGCGCGCAGGCCAAAGAGCTTGTCTTCTTCAAGGATATCAACACCAAGAATGTTTCCGCTCAACTGCACCGGGCCATAGTTGTAGAACACCTGTGAGGAGATGGAAGGGGCAACGCCTTTTACACGGGGATCTCTTCGAATCCGTTCAGCAATTTGCACAGCATTGCGCAGCTTTGAAGTCTCGTTCTTCGGCTTTTGGTGATGGATCACATTGACACCATTCGCATTTACCTGCTCGATGATCGAAGGTCGGCCTTCCGTCACATCGTGGTATATGTGAATGTCTGGCGATGAGGTCATGGTCAGCTCCTCGGTAAAGTTGTTTAGTCCGGTCATGAGGCTCACCATGGCAATGAACATTCCAATGCCGAAGGTCACGCCCATCATGGCGACAATGGTTTGCTTTGGCTTGCTGAGCAAATGTGTCTTCGCTATTTCTGCAACTAACTTCATAATCAGCGTTCGTTATCCACCAGGAGTTTGCTCGTGTCCAGTCCTTCCACAATTTCCACTTCGTCAAGTGTCTCGGCTCCGCGCGTCACCTTTACTTTTTTTGGTCCGTCATCCGTCTGGATGTTTACAGAATCTCCGGGCAACAATTTGTTCTTTGGGATGACGATAGCCTGGTCTTTCTTATGGATGATGATGTTGGCTTCGAGCGCAAGACCCGAAAACCAACCTGGTAATTGATCTTTTAGTTTGGCGTCTGCGCGAACTGACTGTTGTCTGCGATCTACCATGGGGAATACTTTTTCGATCTCTGCTTTGAATACTTTGCCCGGGTATGCGTCAATCTTGACAAGAACTTCCTGACCGACCTTTACGCGCTGGATGTCCAATTCATCCACATCCAACTGCAGGTAGTACGCATCTTTCTTCCCCACCACAGCAATCACTTCATTCCTCCTGATCAATTCGCCTTTCTCTTTAGCAGTCATAAATACCAGCCCATCCACTTCGCTTCGAACGGTGTAGCGGCCTGACTCATCTCCGGCAATCGCCAGCTGGGATTTCGCATTTTGGAATTCCACCTGCAGCTGTTGGCGTGTTTTCTCATACCGACTGTTTTGCAACAGGTAGTCGTTTTTCGAATTCTCATATAACAATTTGATGCGATCATACTCGCCTTGTGAGGTTGCGTTCTTTTTGAGCAGGTTCGAGTAACGTACGAAGTTAGCCGAGTCGAACGCTAGCTTAGTCTTTGCGGACTCACGGGCAGCTTTCAACTCCTGCAACACCGGTGACGTATCGCGGAAGTTTTTTGCAGCCAGGTCATAGTTCTCACGTGCGATCGAATACCGCGCGGATTGCTGACCTGACTCAATGATGTAAAGCGGCTCGCCTTTCTTCACAACATCACCTTCCTCAACAAGTTTCTCTGCAACAGTGCCTTCAACCTGTGGCAAGATTTCGTACTCGTCTTTCGATACCACAAAACCCGATGCGTAAACAGCTTCAATCAAGGGCTTCACCGTGGGTTTAACACCGTCATCTTTTTTACCGCATGCTGTAAGCCATGCAGCTGTGACTAAAAAAAGAACAAGTCGTGATGATATAGTCATGGTTTTCATTATTTCAATAAGTTTCTGGATTGGATCATAGATTCGTAAATGAGGAAGCTGGCGAGCTTGCTGAGGTACTGGTTTTGAGAACGTACTCGTTCCTGGTAAATCGTAACATATTGGTCGATGGTGTAAATACCTTCTGTATACTTGTCGCCAGCGATGCGATGATTCGCTGCATTCAACTCGAAGTGCTCCGTAAATTTTGCCAGGCCTTCAGCCGCCACCCGGTGGTTGATGGCCAGCTCTTCCAATTCCTTTTCCGACTGCCGTGTATAGTTTTCGAGTTCAAGCTGGGCCGACCGCGATTGAAGCGAAGCCTGACGAATGGATGATTGCCTCGCGAAGCCGGAGAAAATGTTCCATTCAGCCCGAAGTCCGATCACCCCCACGTCAAACCACGACTGGCTGGAAGAGAATATTTCGAACTCGTTATTAAATGCCTGTCGGGTGTATCTACCGTATACTGAAAGTTCCGGCAGTACCCGCAATTGCTGGCGTTTCAGATCTTCAGCACTTTGCTGGTAGCGTGAGTTAAGCATGCGGTAGCGGGGGAGCTGCGAAAAAGAAATGGCAAGCGATGAAGGCTGCGTTCGGCTGATCGTTGACGCAATGCTTTCTGTGAGAATCAACGAGTCTTTCCCGGCAATGTTGATCAACGCCTTAAGGGTGTTCAGATTTTTTTGATACGCCCCTTCGCTCTCCCTTAGTTGAGTTTCGGTTTCGAGGAAAAGCGATTTTACTCGATTGAACTCCAGTGGCTCGATCATGCCATTTTGCAGCCGAACCGATGCAGCTGACAACAGGCTGTCTGCGGCATCGAGAAGTTCCTCGTTTAAGATTATTGATTCGCGACTCAGCAGCGCAAAATAATAGGCCGCGATGACTTGTTCCGTTAATGAAAGCTCCCGATCCAGGTATTGATAACGTGACGATTCTTTTGCAAGTGAACTGGCCTTGATATTCTTCCAGTTCGATGCATTCACTAGTGTGAGGTTGGCTTCTGCGCCATAGGTGGAGGCGAATTGCGTTCCGAATTGTACCTTGGCAAATTCTCCTTCCGGTCCTCCCAGGAATTCGGCTGGCACCAGCTGAACGGGAAGGCTGATGTTGTTGTCTAATGTTCCAAATGCCCTCACTGTCGGAAGGAGCGCTGACCATGCCGTTTTCAGGCGCTGGTCACTAACTTGTTGATTGAGATCTTCGGCTTTAAGGGCGGGATTATTGGCCTTCGCATGGGTGATTACATCATTCAGACTGCTAAACTGCACCTGGGCGACCGTGACAAGACCATTCGTAAGTAATAAGAAGAGTAGAAGCTTCCGCATAACATTGAACTTTGATCCAATTTACGCGGGATCAGGGGTTTAGGATGACCCGAAGTCAGCGAAGACGCGGAATTTGAGATTTAGGTGTGGGCAATTGGGATTGATGTGTTAATTAGCCGATATGGCAATGAACGGAAATGACGAGTTACAAGTGACGAATGACGAATACCGTGCCATTCATTCGTCACTTGTCATTCGTCATTCGACATTTCCATTGCCCTTAATTAGAGATTCGGTTGCGGTGTTGTCCGCAGATATGGCTTGATCCGCTTGTGTCCTTTCGGGAATTTCGCTGGAATATCTTCATCTTTCACGGCTGCGGTGATAATCACGTCTTCGCCTTGTTTCCAGTCTGCAGGTGTTGCTACGCTGTAGTTTGCGGTAAGCTGGAGGCTGTCGATCACACGTAAAATTTCGTTGAAATTTCTTCCGGTTGATGCCGGATAGGTGATCATCAGCTTAATTTTTTTATCAGGACCAATGATGAACACAGACCGCACTGTGAATTTGTCTACGTTCGGGTGCACCATGCCGTAGAGGTTTGCCACTTTGAATTCCGGATCGGCAATCAGCGGGTAGTCTACGTTCGTGTTCTGGGTCTCATTGATGTCGTGGATCCATTTCTTATGCGAGTCAAGCGGGTCAGCGCTGATGGCTATAATTCTTACATTACGCTTCGCGAATTCAGGCTTCAGGCGCGACATTGAGCCAAGTTCGGTTGTGCATACGGGGGTGAAGTCTGCCGGATGAGAAAAAAGAACGCCCCACCCATTGCCGAGCCATTCGTGGAATTTGATAGTTCCTTCGGTTGTTTCGGCTGTAAAGTCAGGAGCGATATCGCCTAATCTGAGTGACATAGAATAAGTGTTAAAGGTTAAACAAGTTGTCCTTTGGTAAACTGTTGGGAGGTAAAAATAGTTTACCATTTTCATAAAGACTACTAATTTAGTAGACATTTTAATAAAAAAGCCGCAAGCGGCATGCTCCAAGTAGGTGTATGGCAGCCGTAGTAAGGTCTCGCAAAACTTAGGAATGCTTTGGCTTGCAGGTTGTGGCTTGAAGCTTGCAGCCTCTAACACGAAACTCAGAGCACCGATCGAATCCCGGAATTCATCACCGCCTCTTCCTGGCCAGCAACTTCGTTTCCTTCTTCACCAAATCCTCGAGTGTATTCGCCTTCAATAGCTCTACCGTTGCATTCCGGATGTGGAGAAACGCGTCCCGTACGCTGCATGTATCTTCATCTACACACTCTACGCAGCGCTCATAAAACTTGTACGTCACGCAAGGCACATGAGCGATGGCCCCATCGAATAGCCTTACAATTTCGGCAAGGTTAACTTCATATGGTTCTTTTCGCAAAAAATATCCTCCTCCCTTGCCCTGCTTGCTGCCCAGCACGCCAGCACGTTTCAAGTCAAGCAGAATTGCTTCGAGGAACTTTTTGGGAATATTGCATGCTTCAGAAATGTCCTTCGTGAGGTATTTTTCCTTTGGCGTTTTGGCCATGTGCACGAGCGCGTGAACCGCATATTTACATTTCTTGGAAAGCATATTCGTGAGGTAAGTTAGAACATTGGGAGTAGATTCGCTATCTTAGACAACGTAGAGCGTGGAAGTTTAGAAGTTCCAGGTTGCATGTCAGGTCCCAAGTTTCAGGTTCCAAGTTCAGGTCAGACGTTAGCGGTAAGCTAACTCTTGAACTTTGAACGTTTAGCTTTGATTCAAGCCGAGGTAGCTCAGGGGTAGAGCAGCTGATTCGTAATCAGCAGGTCGTGAGTTCAAATCTCATTCTCGGCTCAAGTCACTAGTCATTAGTCAATAGTTATTAGGGGAGAAGGCAGACACTCTGTATTTCTAATGCCTAATTCCTAATGCCCAATGCCTCATCCAAGAGACGAAACCTTCATCTAACCCGCATTCCTAATGACTAATGACTATTGACTATTGACTATTGAGTAATTCTAATCCCAACCCAAACGAGTATTACACCGAGAATCAGCGTTGATAAAGAGTAGAGCAATGAAGTTGCCGTCATTCTGTTCGCCAGGAGGTTAAAATTTTCGAACGCAAATGCGGAAAAGGTTGTGAACCCTCCGCAGAAGCCCGTGATTAGAAACAGTTTCGTATTGGAAGCATCGGTGCTATTTTGGGATGCCCAACCATAAATCAATCCCAATAAAAAGGCACCTAGCAAATTCACTGTAAACGTCCCATACGGAAATGTCGAATTGAGCTTTTGATCGATGGAAACTGAAGAAACGTACCGGGCAATCGACCCGACAAAGCCCCCAACGCCAACAAGAAGAATGTTTGTGAAAGTCATCCCCGAATATAGCGGATATTCTTGCTTGGCCTTCGGGACCGGCCACTAATGCCTGGATGCCCAGTGACTAGTGACTAATGACTAATGACTTATTCGTACCGAAGGCGGGACTCGAACCCGCATGTCTTGCGACACACGCCCCTGAAACGTGCGTGTCTACCAATTCCACCACTTCGGCATTTAATCTACAACAGCCTCCGAACCGTGCGTGTTTACCATCCCAATAGCTATCGGGACCACCACTTCGGCATTTAATCTACAACAGCCTCCGAACCGTGCGTGTCTACCATCCGGATAGCTATTCGGGGCGGTCCAATGCTAAAAGTTCAAGATTCAAAGTTTCGCTAAACCTTGAATCTTGAACTTTGAACCTTAAATCTAAAGTCCCCAGAACTGGATTCGAACCAGCACACCCTTTCGGGCGCTACCACCTCAAAGTAGTGCGTCTACCAATTTCGCCACCTGGGGAGGAAGTATTTCCGTTTTTCAACGGGCGACAAAGGTAAAAAGGTTTGGGAATTTTACCAATTAGAGAGAAGAAAACTAAGGAATTCGGATGATAAGAAGGGGGCTAGCACGGAATTGGGGAGCGGAATTGACGCACGAAAATTTTAAAACGTGCTCGCGGCTACGGTGAAAGCAGTCACCAATCGGTCTTCCGACTTGAAGTAACGTTTCTACGCTTTAGTTTTTTGAGCCGCAAGCTCATTGAACTTTTTGGCGTTCCAAAATAAGATCGAGTAAAATACCAGCAGGGCAGCAATCACAAAAACCATAAGCTCCTCCTTTTTTATATTTCAAAGGTAGCTTTTCAATGGCCGCTTAACTGGTCTTTGGCCGGTCTCCCGGCACCAACGTAAGTTTTTACTGAAACTTTTCAATAATGATTCCCCCATATCGGGACTATTGGACTTTCAATTCGATTCCAATCGCTCCTTAGCGTTTAAAAAATCACCTTTTTTAGGTAGCGCCCTTCATGTAAAATATTTCAGGAATAATTTATGCTACGGCTATATTCGCACAAACTATTTGATTTAAGTGTGACGTCTAAGCATGGTAGCTCCATGGGTTTCCACAAAAAATAAAAATTAACAAACACATGAAAAGAGGTTCTGGTATTCTATTCGCTATTCTCGCATCCTTCTTTGTTTCCACTGCCAACAGCCAGGATCAAGATTCAACCGAAAATGTTCCGAAAGACTGGTACTTAAAAGACCCAACGGATGATCATGTTCAGGGGGTAAGTGCTGAAAAAACGTACAGCACACTTTTGAATGGAAAGCCATCCAAGACAGTACTCGTTGCCGTTATCGACTCGGGTATTGACATCGACCACGAAGACCTTAAAGACATCATCTGGGTTAATCGCGATGAGATCGCCAACAACGGAATTGATGACGATAAAAATGGTTACGTAGACGACATTCACGGATGGAGCTTCATCGGTGGAAAAAATGGCAACGTCAATGAAGACACATACGAAGTAACCCGCGAGTATGCCCGCCTTCGCCCCAAGTATGACAGCGTTGATGAAAAGAACATCAGCAAGAAAAATAAAGCGGAGTACGATTACTGGAAACGCGTGAAGGCGAAATATGAGAATGACTCAAAATTCAACAAGGGTCAGTTCGATCAATACAGCGAACAATATCAGCTATACGCAAACGCTTTTATCACAATACAATATTGCGATAGCCTTCTTCAAAAAGTTTCCGGAAAACCAGTATTCAAGTCGTCACTCGCCAGCATCCCCGTAACGAACGATACCGTGAACTTTGCCAAGCAAACGCTTACCAAAATTCTCGAAGGAATTGAAGGCGATATCGAAGTAAAGGAATTCCTCAACGAATTGGCCGGATATATCGAGCAGCTTAAAGAAGGCTATGACCATTACCGTGTGGCGATGGAGTACGGTTATAATACCGAATTCAATTCACGGACTATCGTTGGTGATGACCCAAACAACCTGTATGAGAAGGGATACGGCAACAATGACGTGGAAGGCCCGGATCCAAAACATGGAACGCACGTGGCTGGAATCATCGGGGCAAACCGCAGAAACAACATTGGCGTGAACGGCATTGCCGACAACGTTCAGATCATGTCGGTGCGTGCTGTACCCAATGGCGATGAGCGCGACAAAGATGTTGCTAACGCGATCATTTATGCGACCGATAATGGTGCCCGTATCATCAATATGAGTTTTGGAAAATCATTCTCGCCCGGCAAAGAAGCCGTTGACAAGGCTGTGAAATATGCCGAATCCAAAGGTGTGCTGTTAATTCACGCAGCAGGAAACGATCACGACAACCTTGACCTGGAATCGAACTTCCCGAATAAGAACTACATTTCAGGAGGTCAGGCAAAAAACTGGCTTGAGATCGGAGCTTCGTCATGGGGTGCCGATGAAAACTTTGTAGGATCGTTCTCAAACTACGGTAAGAAGTCAGTTGACTTGTTTGCACCTGGCGTTCAGATCTATTCAACCACACCCAACAACAACTACGAAGATCTCCAGGGTACGAGTATGGCGTGTCCGGCAACCAGCGCGGTAGCTGCGGTGCTTATGTCTTACTTCCCAGACCTTTCAGCAAACCAGGTCAAAGAAATCCTCCGTCAGTCCACACGCAAGTTCGATGGGCTGAAGGTAACAAAGCCCGGAACGAAAGATGTGGTGGCATTTGAGGAGCTGAGCGCAACGGGCGGGATGGTCAACGTGTACGAAGCAGTGAAGCTGGCCATGACGATGAAGCCAGAACCGAAAAAGAAATAAGCTACCTACATCCCCTAGAGGGGACTTGAAGGCGGGACGTAACAGAGCTCTCAGTTGCTGAGAGCTTTTTTATTTTGTAGGAGCTTGGTATCAGTCAGCGCACTTCATTCGTCACTCGCCATTCTGCCTCCGTCATTTCCCCCCGGTCTTTTCCCCACACAAATTGAACCCTCATCAATACTTATCAACCGAAACGAATCATACCCTTGTGGCCCGATGTAAAGATATTGTAGTATACTCTCCAGTACTTTGCGCCCTTTTCCGAGCAGGAACATTTGCGCTGCAACCAACGGTGCAACTCTTTCGTCACTCGTCATTCTGCACTCCTTATTTTCTTCACGGTCTTTTCACCACCCAAAGTATTTTTCTTAGATAGATTTTCATCAAGCATCGTCTGCCCTCTCGGAACGATGGTGATCTGGTGCTTTGAAGCATTTCCGCAAACGGGGCGACTCAAATTGATCGTAAATCAAGTTTTTTTTCGGTGTTGGAAAAAGAGGTATTAAAATTTGTCCCGGAGGGACTTCCTATTTGTAGCATGATATAGTATTAGCGAAACGTGTCGACTAGAAAGCGCAATTGAAATGCACGCTGTCACGACACGAAATGTGCATGAAATATATCCGTGCGATCTCCCGTTTCATTGACATCGCCAGTTGCGCGCCAAAACGAATCACCGCATGGAGCATATTTTTTCTGTGGCGCGCCTCGTTTAAATTTTCTCATTTTCTACAATTGGGAAATCCCTATCGGTATTAAAGCTTACTGCACCGGAAACCAGTGGCTCGAAGCTTGTAGCTCGCAACTGTTTTCTCACCAGGCTCACAATGTTCTCCACGTGCATCGTATGCGGAAACATGTCTACGGGCTGAACGGTAACAATCATGTAGCATGATATGGTATTAGCGAAACGTGTCGACTAGAAACCGTAATTGAACTGCACGCTATCACGACACGAAATGTGCATGAAATATATCCGTGGGATCGCCCATTTCATTGACATCGCCACCCTTGCGCGCCAAAACGAATCACCGCAAGGAGCATATTTTTTCTGTGGCGCGCTTCGTTTAAAAATTTTTCCATTTTCTACAATTCGGAAATCCCTAACGGGATTAAAGAATCCATACCAATGGCTCGAAGCTTGTAGCTCGCAACTATTTTCTCACCAAACTCACAATGTTCTCCACGTGCATCGTATGCGGAAACATGTCTACCGGCTGAACGGTCACGATACTATAGTTCTCGCAAAGTATTTTCAGATCGCGCGCCTGCGTGGCCGCGTTGCAGCTAACGTAAACAATTCGTTCTGGATTCGCTTTCACGATCATTCGCGTAACGTCTTCATGCATGCCCGCCCGCGGAGGGTCGGTGATGATCACGTCTGGCCTCCCGTGCTGGTTTAAAAATGCATCGTTCAACAAATCTTTAATATCACCAGCGAAAAATTCCGTATTTGAAATGTTGTTAATTGTTGAATTCACTTTCGCATCTTCAATCGCTGCGCCTACGTATTCGAGACCAATCACTTTTTTTGCCTTCGCTGCAACAAAATTGGCAATCGTGCCCGTGCCTGTATACAGATCATAAACCAACTCATCATTTTTAATCTTGGCCATCTCCCACGTGAGTCGGTAGAGCTCGTAAGCCTGGTCGGAGTTGGTTTGATAAAACGATTTTGGCCCCACACGGTATTCAATAAAGCCGGGGCCATCCGGTTTCTGCATTTTTTCGGTGATATACGGATTGCCCTTCCAGCAAACGATGTTCAAATCATGAAAAGTGTCGTTCTTCTTTCCGTTGATTACGTAGTTAAAGGAAGTGATCTGCGGGAAATCCTTTTCGAAACGTTTCAGGATTTTTTCGATCCATTCCATTTTGTCATAATTCACTTGCAGGATCACCATCACCTCACCGGTGTTGGCCGTGCGGATAGTAAGCGTCCGCAGAAACCCGATCTGTTTTCGCAGGTCGAAAAAAGGAATTGCATTTTTTATGGCTTCATCGCGTGCGGCCAGGCGAATCGCATTGGACGGATCGGGTTGGAGATGACATTCCACCACATCAAACACACGGTCGTACTTGCGGGGAATATGGTAGCCCAAAGCAGGTTCGCCCGGGCGATCTTTCCCTGCAAGTTCCAGCTCAGTACGCGTAAGCCAGCGATCTGACGAGAACGTGTAATCGAGTTTGTTTCGATAGAAACGCGTTTTGGCCGAACCCAGGATAGGGGAGAGGGGTGGAAGTGTGAGTCCGCCCAGGCGCTCCAGGTTATCAACCACTTGCTTTTGCTTGTAATCGAGTTGTGTCTGGTATTGAATATGCTGCCATGAGCACCCTCCGCAAAGCCCGAAATGCACGCAAAATGGGTTAGTGCGGTCAGGTGACATTTGTGTTATCTTGGTAACCTTTGCTTCGAGAAATGAGCTTTTTATCTTGGTTAGCTGGGCATCCACGACATCGCCAGGGGCACATCCCTCCAGGAAGATCACCTGGCCGTTCAATTTTCCCACACACTTGCCTTCTGCGGCCATGGTCTCAACAAATATTCCTTCTACAATGTCACCTTTTCTCATGAAACGTATTATAACGATAGGGGTGCAAAGCTACAAAATTGGTATTTCAAGCCTCCATCCGTTTTCTTATATTTAAAGTCCTGTGCGTGTGATATGAAAAGGATTATACTCATTTTGTTTTGTGTTCTCGCCTTGCCCGTGCTGGCATCGCATATTGTGGGCGGAGAATTTGAACTCGTGCATATGTCAGGCAATCAATATCGCCTGAACCTGATCCTGTACTTCGATGAAGTGAATGGATCGCAAGGCGCGAAAGATCAGCAGGTGACGGCACGAATCTTCAGAAAACGGGACAACGCGGTGATGATGGACGTTCTGATGACACTCGGTCCCACCACCAGCGTTCCTTACACCCAACCCGAGTGCGCTGTAGGTGCGCTGAAAACGTCCAAACTCATTTATAGCTCGGTTATCACACTAGCCCCCGATAAATTCAATGACAGCGAAGGTTATTACGTTGCCTGGGAGCGCTGCTGCCGCAATTATAACATCACCAATATCTTCAGTGAAAATCCAAACTTTGCAGGTCAGTATGCAGGCCAGACATTCTATCTCGAATTTCCTGCGGTGAAGAAAAATGGAAACACGTTTATCAACTCTTCGCCACGGCTGTTTCCTCCGCTGAGCGATTATGGCTGTATTAACAAACCGTATTACGTAGACTTCGCGGGTATTGATGATGATGGTGACTCCCTGGTGTATACCATGGTGCAACCGCTGAATACCAAGTCAAGCGAAGCATTGCCGCCTGGCGGCTTCCCGCGTCCGAAGCCGTATCCGAGTGTAGTGTATCGGCCCGGCTTCTCGTTGTTCTCCATTGTGAATGGAAGTCCCGATATGCGCATCACACGCGATGGTTTTTTAACGGTGACACCAAAGATTACCGGGTTGTTTGTCTTTGCGGTAAAATGTGAGGAATTCCGCGATGGCGTGAAGATTGGAGAAGTACGCAGAGATTTTCAGCTCCAGGTTCTCGATTGTCCCGATGCCGAGCCACCGCTCATCATGGCCAAGAAGCTCGGTGACCCCGCATTCACTTACAAAGACAACATGACGCTTACCTTTTCAAATACCGTGGCCGATGCAGACCGATGCATCCAGGTGGAAGTGTCTGATCCTGATGCCTTAAAAACTGCCGACAACAAAACCGAAAAGATCAAGCTTCGTGCAATTCCCATCGGGTTTAAAAAAGACATGTCTGGAATTTTGCCGACTGTAAGTTCGGTGACCCTTGTCAATGGAAGCAAACACGTATTCGACATCTGCTTCAGCGCCTGCCCTCCGAACGAGAGTGGAAGCTATCAGGTTGGCATTATTGCCGAAGATGATGCGTGTAGTTTGCCGCTGTCGGATACCATCCGCGTTACACTCAACATCCAACCTCCCACCAACAGACCACCGTATTTTGAAACCACCGGCACCACCGAAGTGCTCAATGAAGGAGATCAACGCGCCTATGGTATTCGGGCTGTCGACCCGGATGGCGATGCGCTTGCCATCGGTATAATACCGGAAGGATTTGTGCCTGCCGAAGTGGGAATGTCAGTGAATGTAGGGCAATATGTTCCGGGGTTATACGAAGCAGATCTCAATTGGGACACGCGCTGCAACGTTTACAACTTCACACAAAAAACAAATTTCGACCTCCGCTTTATCGTGCAGGACCAGGATAAGTGTGCGAAAGCCGGTGGCGACACCATCGATTTCCATCTCTCAGTAATTTTGCCTGGCAATGCGGACCCAGTGATCAGCACCGACCTTCAGCCAAAAGAGATTGTGGATGGCGTCTATGTGGTGGAACGAAAAGTATTCGAAAATCTTCACTTCAACGTCACGGGTACGGACGATGTTGATAATGATCTGCTCGGATTGGTGGGCAGCGGAGTTGGATTTAACATGACCGATCTTGGAGCAACGTTTCCTCCCGCAAACGCGCGAACTTCGGTGACATCGCAGTTTAACTGGAATGTGCTTTGTGGAAAGCTCAATCTCAAAGTCAAAAGTGAATACGACTTCAACTTTATCGTAAAAGACGAAGCCAACAAATGCAGGTTTTATAAAGCGGACACCCTTACGGTTCGCGTGAAAGTGTTGCCACCCGACAATGAAAAACCAAGGCTGACAATCACCAACACGAATGCAAACCTGGCCTTCGACAATAATTTCCAGGAAGTGATGCTGGGACAGCAAATTTCGCTGGCGTTGGTGTCGGCTGATCCGAACACAAGTCCGCAGGACCAGGTGAGTATAGAAATGATCGATGCCTCGGGTAATGTAGAGCCCAACGGCTATGTGTTTGAGCCCGCAACGGGGGTGGGGTCAGCACAAACCACGTTCAGCTGGCTACCGGATTGTTCGATTTTCAAAGACAACCTTTACGAGAACAACTATTCCTTCACGTTCAGAACATTTGACAACCGGTGCTTCAACGCGAAAGCCGATACCGTTACCGTTGATCTTCGTGTGCGTGACGTGGTGAATGCGCAAGGCGAATTTGTTCCGCCCAACTTTGTAAGCGCCAACGGTGACTCATATAACGACTATTTCGCGATGATCCGTACGAACGATGTTGGTCAGCTCGAAAACATCCTTCCGCTCGACAACTGTGTCGGTCGTTTTGTGAGTATCACGATCTACAACCGCTGGGGAACCGAAGTATACAGCAGCAACAACCGCGATTTCCAATGGCGGCCGGTAAATCAGGCTCCGGGTGTTTACTTTTACACGCTGGTCTACACTAACAAAGACTATAAGGGAACTGTGACAGTAAGGGATTAGAATTAAGTTGACATTCCAAAATGCAAAATTTTTTTGGGCTGGCGACTGATCTTTTCGGCACCGTAGTCAGTAACCTAACCTGTAGCATCCAAGGAATCCCTATTTTCAAATTTCGGCTCTGGCAAAGTGCATGTTAGAAGCCTACGCTTCGCTTAGTCTAAAGCTTTATCGGAACTATAGTCCCTTTCTTCACGTAGGCTACATCTCCCGCCCACTTGATCTTCAGCCAGACATCCTTTTGTCCGACAACTTCAACTTTGTGGCCATCATTGATGATTTCGATGACATTGGCTGCAGCGGAGGGACCCGCCATAAGATAAGTTGATGTGTTGGTGATGATTCCGGTCTGGATTCGTTCACCGTAGAACAGATGTACAAAAAGCGTTGCGACAAAGAAAGCCACCACCGTGAACGACACCACCGGGGTGCGTTTCAGGCGGAAGCGAGTGTAAAAAGTCAAGGCAAAGGCGAAAACGAGCATCGCCAGCACGCCAAGGCTGATGTAGTTGTAGTTGTCGTAGTAGGAGGTCAGAAGTTTATCCGTTTCGGATGCCTCGTACCCTTCGAGGTTGTATTTGCTGGCCAGCTCTTTCATTTTGTCGAGTGCGGTTTCATCGTGGGTGGCGATAAAATAGAGGTTCAGGTAGTACATAGACTCGCCAATTTGCAGCAAACCTTCTTTTATGAAGGCCATTTTGAGTAGCATGGCGGGTGTAAACTGTTTTTGTTTCAGCATTTCTTCATAGTGCTGGAACGATTGTGTGTAACGTTTGGCTTGGAAAAGTGAATCGGCCGTACGCAGGCGATGCGAAGAAGTTTGAGAAAATCCTTGCACGGAAAAAAACATTACCAGGAAAACGCTAACGGCAAGAAATTTTAAATACCCCCTTTGCATATAATTCATATCCTGTTACCTTTGTGCCCTTCAATTACGGAAAAGACGCCAATTTGGGCAAATTTCTGGCAAATTGATAGGTTTAACGCTAAGACGAGGCTTTGAACGGTAAAATAAGAGGCATTGGGAATCAGGCATTGGGCATTAGGAATGCCAGCGTGGGTACTGGTGCACTTTTGAAATTTGTTTTTTGATTTTTGTTCTTTTAATAGAATGATCTCGTAGCTCAGTTGGTAGAGCATTACACTTTTAATGTAAGGGTCCTGGGTTCGAATCCCAGCGGGATCACAGGTTGACAAACCAAAACACTCGAAAGCTCACAAAATTGATTTTTGTGGGCTTTTTTGTTTTAAACGCATACCAAAAAAGTCATCTTTTCTCATATGTCGCGGGACTAATTCGGGACCTGCGTGCCGCTGAGAAAATGAGGTCTCGCTAAACGAGATAAGGGATTCAATATCAAGGGGTTCACTCAATGAACATCTTGATTCTGCAAAGACATCAAAGGAAATTTAATAACCATTAAAAAATTACTTTGATGAACAAGACAATCAGTGTCCACTTCCGACTGAAGAAGCGCAGCGGCTATGTAGTCGGAGAAAAAATGCCAATCTATTTACGATTGACGATCGATGGTGATCGAACAGAATTCTCAACGCAGCGTGAGATTGATCCAACAAAGTGGGATTCAAAAAGAGGTCGCGCGATCGTGACGAAAAGAGAAGAGACACGACAACTCAACAGCTTTCTTGAAACCATGCAGGCGCAGATCTACGAAGCGCAGCGTGAACTATTGAACAAAGGAAAAGAAGTCACGATCAAGGCAGTGCGCAATATCATGCACGGCATCGAAGAAGAAGAGATCGATCCATTGAAAGACAAAAGCCTGATGCTC
>DASWTP010000299.1:0-4134 GCA_036402075.1 Chryseosolibacter sp.
CTGGCCGTAGATTTTGTTAAGTCTTGCTTGGATTTCAGTACCGGTGAGTTCAGTCGGGTTATTCACTGGGACAATCACAACCTTCTTTTGAATGAATTCATACGTTACAACGTTTAGCTTTCCAAGCACAACTTCCGATTCACCTTCATTTCCACTTGCTTTCATTTTCGCGTAAGCCGTTAGTTCCTGACTGTCGCCATCGAAGGAGCCCGGAAAAATTACTTTCGAATGTGCCGGATCTGTTGCGGGCTGTGATGACGCATTTTGAGAATCGATTTTGAATCCCACTTTCTTTGGAAATTTCGTAACGCCCAGAACGGATGCGTCTACAAAATCCTGCTTGCCTTGTTCTATCGATTTCCACCCAACGAAATAGTCCGTATTATTCACTTTGGTAGATGTGGGTGTTGGAAAATTATTATCGGCATCGAAGCCGTATTCGTCAGTTTCATTTTCTTTAAAGGTGACGACAAAGTTTAGCGAGTCACGTGTTGAATACACACCAGCGAGCGCGGCTTCGGCTTTGGTGATGTTTCCATCCTTATCCACCGTCCAGGTATTGCCCGCGGAATCTTTGATGATCGTCTCTTGCTTATCACCATCTGCATTTTTCTTCTGCTGATATGTTTGCTCTGTTCCATCTTCGCTTACTACGACAATCTCACCTTTACCATTCATATAAACAGAATCCACAATGCCAGTAATAGTTATAAAGCTCGATTGTTCACTAGCCTTTGCAGAATCGAGATTCGGTTTGTTTTCACCGATCTTTTTCATCTCTTCCGTGATCTGCGCGAACTTGCTTCCCTTCTGGTAAGTCGTCTTCACTGATCCAGCAGTCATCTGATATTCGGCATTGAATGTCCCGGTGAACGTTACCTCCACCCAGGCGCCAGCGAACATGTATACTTTTGCGAAGCCCTTTCCGGAAAAGCTTGGCGCAGTGGACGCGGTTATTTCTTCGACCCTGATATTAAAGTCTGAGCATTTGATCATGTCGCCACGCTGTAGTGTTTGCAAGGGCGTGGTCATTAACGGAACCTGAGCGTTGAATGGATTTCCGCATTGAAAATTCTCATCCACTATCGGGAGCGTTGTGCTGTGGCGCTGGTTGAAGGTGTAATCACTTACCTGCCGTCCAGCTTCTGCTCGCACCTGAATGTCATATGCTTTGTTGTTCTGAAGTCCGGTTAGGGTGTGCCAGTATTGTGTTGTTGTTTCCTCATACCACGTCATTCCACCTTCCGGGCGGAAGCGAATTCTGAATCGCTCAGGAATTTCCCCGGTTGAAGATGCTTCCCAGCGAATGGAAATCGTGGTTGCGTTAGCCGTTTCCTTCCGCACGTTCTGCGGCATCTCTATCGCATCACCGAACTGGAAGACGAAGACTTCACTCTTTCCATTGTTCTTAAATAGATCACGCCCCTCTGTATCACGTGCCTGAACCTGCCACGCATATTTGCGGCCGGGGATCAGCGAGGGTTCACCAGGCCCATAGACAATTTGAGATCGTGACGTTTCAACTTCATACAAGGGCACCTGCGTTAAGAATGCGTCATTCGGATTGCGATTAGCTGGCCATATTTCAATCAATCGAAAAACATATTCGGTTGTGAAGGCGCTGTTCGGAGAACCGGTATGGCGTGGGGTCCACGTAAACGGAATGTTGGTGGGGTCTACAATTCGTGTTTTCGAGTTCGTTGCCGGAAGATTCAGAATCGGAACATCATTTAATACAATCCATGCGGTGGCAAATCCCTTGTTGCTCACAACGGTGCCTCTATTGTAATCAAGGACTTCGATGCTGAATCGATACACACCTTCTGGAAGTTTTCCGGTTCGCTGGTATTCGCTCTTGCTGAATCCGGAGAAATCGAGATTGCGTGGATCGAGATATTGAATCAGGTCGTCACCATGTAATATGAGAGGGGAGCCGCCATCAATGATGAACGGCTCATAGGAAAAATTGGGCTTAGATCGAAGTGTTATTCCCAGTCCCTCTATGGTTAGTCGGAGCTTGACTCGATAATTTGTGATGGAGATGTCATTGCAGGACAGCGAGACACGAATTCGTTGTGTGCCTGGCGAAGTGTAGTCGGACAGGTTTCCGGAGTAAGGTGGGATCAGACTGACACTTGATTGAATTGGGAAAACCTGCGCGTGACTGCTCATCACAGTCACGCAGGTTAAGCAAAAGAGAAATAAAAGAGCGGGTCCAAATTTTTGCATGTCCATCCAATTCGTACGCATCTTTGGATTGACATGTGCGAAACTAGGAAGAGTTGAAACGACTCTACATGTCTGTCAATAAAAATTAGTGTTGTAAAAAATTCAAATGATATAGAAGAATGATCATCACATAGTAGAAGTCAGTGCTTTAACATAACTTTTATGCAATAAAAGTTATACTCACCCCTTTGCATCTGGGGGGATTGTTAAAAAACCCTCTCTTTCAAAATCTTTTGTTTTTTCTTCTCATAATTCCTTCCTTTGAATTGTCACCCTCTGATGCCCGGTGTTATCGACAATGCGAAAGTTTGTGTTTGTCAATGACCCGATATGTTCATCCCGGTCATCAGAAGAATGAAAAAGTTTTTATCAATTTGTATTGGCTGCCATTGCTGCATCATCCTTCAGAAGGTGAGTGCACAGGACCTTGAACAAATCGGTAAAAAGAATCCCATCGAATTATCAGGCGGGCTTTCCCTCAACCAGGTTTTTTACAGCGCATTTGGAAACCCTGCAAGGCGTGATCCATATTCGTTTGTTGCCTCAGGCAATATTAATTTTGCGTTGTATGGTTGGAGCATACCACTCAGCTTCACGTTCTCAAATCAGGGTAACTCTTTTCAGCAACCGTTCAATCAATATAGTGTACATCCTACCTACAAATCAATTACTGCGCACGCTGGATACATAAGTTCATCGTATTCTCCTTATACTGTGAATGGCCACAACATGGTCGGTGGTGCAGTGGACTACGAACCTCAAGGTAAGTTCAAGGTAAGTGCGTTGTACGGGAGACTTTTGCGTGCGGTGAAATTTGATACTCTTCAAAATGCGCTGCCTGTGTACGAGCGGTGGGGGTATGGTGTGAAAGCGCTTTATGTCGGTGAGCGTAATTCAGTTCAACTCGTCATATTCCATGCGGAGGACAATGAGCGATCACTTCCCTATGTTCCGGACACACTAAACTTGCATCCGCAGGAGAATCTGGTTCTAAGCCTTGGTGGGTCAACGATTATCTTGAAGAAGTTTCAACTCAAGGGCGAAGTCGCATCAAGCGCTGTTTCAACAAATACGAATGGTGGGCTTGCACCGCGAGAGGATGTGTTTGGCAAGTTGTCGCCACTATTTACATCAAGATCGTCTACAACCGATTTCAATGCATACAAAGCAAACTTCGATTATCAGCATCCCAAATTTACGCTAGGGGTAGGGTATGAGCATGTTGATCCTGGGTACAACACGTTTGGTGCATATTATTTTAACAATGACCTTGAGAACATAACAGTCAACGCATCGACTTCCATTTTCGATGGTAAGGTGTCGATGGCAGCAAGTATTGGGAAGCAGCACGATAATCTCAATGGAAGCAAGATCAGCACGCTTGAGCGGACCGTTGGTTCTGCGAATGTTGCGTACTCCGCTAGTGAAAAATTGTCATTAGCTGTTTCCTATTCTACCTTTCAAAGCTATACAAACATAAGGTCGCAGTTTCAGCAGCTCAATCAATTAACACCGTACGAAAATATTGACACGCTCAATTTCACACAACTTTCCCGGAGTGCGAACGCAACTGCATCTTATCTGTTTGGAAAGAGTTCGGAGCGAAAGCAAAACCTTAACCTGAATTTCTCAGTCCAGGGTGCATCAGACCTTCAGGGAGATGTTCCGCAGAATTCGGGCATGTGGTTCTATAATGTCAACTGTTCATATTCATTGAACCTTACGCCACAGAATACGATCGTGGCTGTATCCATCAATGCATCAATGAATGACGGGGAGAATTCTTCAATGACATATGGTCCAGTTGCCTCAGTTTCAAAGTTGTTCATGGAAAAGAAAGTAAAGCTCAATGCCTCGGTTAATTATAACTCTACTACTGGTCTTGCTGCGCGTGGTATGAAGGTT
>DASWTP010000300.1:0-3913 GCA_036402075.1 Chryseosolibacter sp.
CTGTCGTGCCTTCAAAGCGAATAGTCTGAGTCGGACTCCAAGATCCGTCATTGGTTACGTTACCCCGCAAAATCACTGAAGAGGCTGCATTTGTAACCAGTGTAACGGATGATCCAATCGAGAGAGCTCCATTAACTTGAAAAGCCCCTCCTGATGCAGCTGTTTTCGTAAAACCAGAACCGCTCAAAGTAAGATTTGTGTATGGAGCCACCGTGGCAATCGTCTGAGCTGCACTCGCGCCATAGGTGACCGGCCCGGACAACGTAACGCTTCCGGTCGGAGCCGTTGATTGATACCACCAACCAGCCGTCTGATTCGAGCCTGAAGAGTTAATATTCAGTGCCCCACTTGCCTGAACGGTGAGTGAGTTTAGATTAAGATATTGGTCTCCGGAGATTGTTGTGGTTCCAGCGATCGTTGCGGAGTTAAATCGAGTACCGGTTGTGCCATCGCCATTGATACTCGCCAGGGATAGATCGAGCGTAGCGCCACTTGCTACCGTGAGCAACGCACTTCCAGCATAGTCACCAATGTTTTCCATCGGCTGAAATGTTCCGTTGGAAACCGTCAAATTGTAACGCACGCGAAATTCACCACCGGTGACCCCTCCAGTGTTATCCTGGGTGTTGATTGTAAGGCCGGGCGCATCGATGATGACATATGGAAGCGGGGCAGAATTGCTCCACGACCTAAGCACGTTGGTGCTATTAGCGCCTGTAAATCGAAAGCGTAAGTCCTGATTAAGTTCAATAACAGTTGTTGTTGGCTTCGTATTAATGCCGTTGCCACTTGTAAAATCCCCTGAAGATCCGACCATTAGCTCTGTAATTGTAATGGTGTAGGGATCGAGGCCGTTATCCGCATCGTATCGGATGGAGTTAGCAGTATTGGCGTTCACGAAAAGACGTCTAATCGTCACATCGGAGTCCACAATTACTCTACGGCCATTTGTACGAACATAGTCTGCTGACGTAGGCACCCCTGCCCCACCACTACCATTATAAGTCGTACTCCAGGTCGCTGCATTGCTCCACAGGCCGTCATTCACGGCCACATAATAAGTGGTCTGCGCAAAGCTCGAGACCCCGAAAACCAACAGGCAGATAAGTAAAGAATGTCTTCTCATAGGATAAAAACCAACAGGATTACAAAAGTAATAAATTTGACGGTAGTAACAACCCTGATTTATATCGTCAAACGGCTATAAAGTAACCAATTTTGCGATTTTAAGGTCGTTGGGTGACAGGTTAAATACCTAAAATTAAGGACGCTTGATGTTTCGCTGGTAATACAGCGCAGGGATAAGCAGGATCATCAAAATCGGGTTGACGATTATGCGGTGCAGCTGGGAAAGGAATGGAGAAGACAGTTCGGAGGTGCCTTCAGAGGGTAACTTCAGCAGCAGGTATACGGGAAGCAGAATAAACAAGTCTATTAGTTGAACCGCGAGGGCGAGTCGCAACACTTGGCGATCAACAAAAATCGCGTAAATAACCATTATCATTCCGATGTCATTGAACAAAATCCGGAAGATCCGATTGGCGATAAAATGCGCCTCTTCCCGGAATTGGGCATCGGTAATGGCTTTCAGGACATCCGTATATTGAAAAAGGTAGGACATGACCAGCAGCAAAATGCCGCCAAGGCCGATGAGACCGCGAACTCCTTTTGTCAGACTGTCTCGACTTTCCACTTCTTAACCTTGATTGTCCACCAATACCAAAGCGCGAACACGACTGCATAAAGTAAACCGGTGAAGAGGAATTTGTGGAAGAAATACAAAGCCTCTGGAAATTTCAGAGCAACAACGTACAACGCTATAATACGCATCAGGTTCATCATGTAGATGAGCGAAACCCCGATCAAAAAAAACTGCAGCAATAGCTTTCCGGGACCCCGAAACGCAATGATGAACGAGACAAACACGATGACCACATTAATACTGTTACACCCTTCAAACACTTCAATGATGGTGACAGCGTTGCGGGTAATGGGAACATTTGCTGTGCCTGGCACAACGTGGTAGCCTACAGCCGGGTCGAAGATCGACAATACAAATGCCGAATGTTTCGTTACTGCAACAGTGATTGGGTCTGCGTCCGGTTTATAACTTTCAACATACCACGCATAAAGAGAATTTAAAGCAAGGTACAGGACAACATACTTTGCAAGAAATGTAAGCGCGTGCTTGTATTGCCTGAGCATTCTAAATTGGTTTGGCAGGTACTCCTACAACGGTCTGCCCGTCCTTTACATCCCGAATCACAACTGCCCCGGCCCCTACCCTGCAACGTTCTCCGAGAGTAAGGTTCTGAAGAATTTTAGCACCTGTTCCCACAAGACTGTCGTGGCCAATCCTAACATTCCCGGAAATGTTTGTTCCGGGCATAATCGAGCAAAAATCGCCAATACGTGCATCGTGCCCGATGGTGGTTGCTAAATTTACAATGACGAACTCTCCAATTGAAATTCCCGTTGTGAGGATGCATGCTTCGGTGATGATCGTGCCTTTACCCAAGGTATTCGTGCGCGCGCCCGTGTTTGCTCTCGGGTGACACAAGACGGGGAACGCGAGTTCACCCCCCCGTAATTTTCCCACAATTGAACGTCTGACAAGCGGAGCTGCAACAGCCACGGCCAGGTGCAAAGGCGTTTTAATATCCTTCAATGCCCGGCTTGTTCCGATTATTGGCAAGCCTCCTTTTGCATCAGCTTCATCATCAAAAAAACCGATGAAGTTCCATTCGCGTTTTTCCTGGTTGATTTGATCAATCAATAAGGCAACCTCACGGCCAAATCCGCCAGCGCCAAAAATTGCCAAATCCTTCATGCTGATTCTTAGGCTTTTGTCGTAAGTGTTTCCATGATCACGTCAACCGTCTGCATCTGCTCCCCCTCCGTCATATTACTGCCGGAAGGAAGACATAAGCCTGACTGAAATAACCTGTCGCTTACTCCTGTTCCATAGTAAGGAGCATGTTTAAATACGGGTTGCAGGTGCATCGGTTTCCAAAGTGGCCGGCTTTCGATGTTCTTTGCCTCCAAAGCAAGTCGTAGAGCTTCGGGCGAAACGCCAAACTCGTCTGGCAGCCGGATACAGGTCAGCCATCGGTTTGAAAAAGATTCCTGCAACTCGGGCTGGAAGGTGATTCCCGTTAACTGAGCGAAAGCCTGTTTGTATCTTTCAAACACTGCACGCCTTTGCGCCACGCGTTGATCGAGGACCTGCAGCTGTCCGCGGCCAATACCCGCGCAAATATTACTGAGTCGATAGTTATAGCCGATATGAGAATGCTGGTAGTGTGGAGCAGGATCACGGGCTTGTGTGGACAGGAACTTTGCTTTCTTTATCCACCCTTCATTCCGAGAGATCATAGCCCCCCCTCCCGAAGTAGTAATAATCTTATTTCCATTGAAGGAGAAGATTCCGATGTCGCCAAAGGTTCCGAGCTTTTGCTTATTGTACGTTGAACCAATGCCTTCAGCTGCATCTTCGATGATGGGGATCTCGAATTCTTTCGCAATCGCCATAATCTCCTTCATCTTTGCGGGCATACCGTACAGGTGAACCGGGATAATTGCCTTCGGCTTCTTGCCTTTTTTGAGGCGATCAACGATTGCTTCGCGCAATGCTTCTGGATCCATGTTCCAGGTTTCGGGTTCCGAATCGACAAAGACGGGGGTTGCCTTTTGGTAGGCGATTGGGTTGCAGGTGCCAGAGAAAGTAAACGTTGAACACAATACTTCATCGCCTTGCTCAACTCCCAAAATAATCAACGCCAGATGAATCGCTGCCGTGCCTGACGACAAAGCAGCGCAATGCAGATTTGCTGCGTTATAGGCTACCAGTTCTTTTTCAAAAGCATCGAGGTGAGGGCCAGCAGGCGAAACCCAGTTAGTCGCAAATGCTTCG
>DASWTP010000301.1:0-2834 GCA_036402075.1 Chryseosolibacter sp.
CAGGTGAAATTTTAACTCGTACCAAAGTGAAACCGGAATCTCATACAAATCCATGATTTGCCTGACAGATGAGCGATGGCACCATTCATCAAGTTCTATTTGATGGATAGCTCTTTTCTCTTCCGGGTTTTTTACAGAGGCTGCATGGCCCTGGTAGGCGAAAGCCGCAGCTTTCTCTGCAGAATATGCCATCTGCAATAAATCGGTTAAGGCGCGATGTTGGACTCTCATAACGGTGCTTTTGTTATATATACGAAACTGTAACTATTATGTTTCTGAACTTTCAGTATTTTATGAAACTTTTGATTGCCCAATGGCATCGTATTTTTATTGAAATTGCGCCATGAATGCATTTGACCTTATCATTATCGGTGCCGGTCCAATTGGTCTTGCTTGTGGCATTGAAGCGAAGAAAGCGGGGTTGTCCTATTTGATTATCGAAAAAGGTTGTTTAGTGAATTCACTTTACAACTATCCGCTAAACATGACGTTTTTCTCCACATCGGAAAGGCTTGAGATTGGAGGCGTTCCTTTTATCTCGCACGGACCAAAGCCCAACAGGTTCGAGGCGCTTGAGTACTACAGGCGGGTATGCGAAAGCTGGCAGTTGCGCGTTAACCTTTACGAAAAAGTTGAAACGGTAACTTCAGACAATGCAGGGCATCTGATCACCACCTCACGCAGTCAATACAAGGCCCACACGATCGTCCTGGCGCTCGGCTTTTATGATCTCCCATTTCTATTGAACGTGCCGGGCGAATCGTTGCCCAAAGTAAAGCACTATTACGATGAGCCCCACCCTTACTACAAACAAAAGGTGCTGGTGGTTGGAGCGGCCAACTCCGCAGTGGACGTTGCCCTTGAGACGTGGAGAAAAGGTGCTGAAGTGACGATGGTAATTCGTGAAGGCACTATCCGCGACAGCGTAAAATACTGGGTGAAGCCCGACATCGAAAATCGAATCGCGGAGGGTTCGATCAAGGCCTATTTCAATAGTGAAGTAACCCGCATTGACGAAACCTCGGTTGCAATACGGACACCAGAAGGGATGCGCAGCATTGACAATGACTTTGTATTGGCGATGACAGGATATCAACCACCATTCGCATTTATGGAGGCGATGGGAATTGCATTTCTAAACGATGCAGACCACACGCCTCAATACAACGAAGAAACAATGGAGACAAACGTTAAGAATATTTACCTCGCTGGCGTAGTTTGCGGAGGCTTGAGGACTAATAAATGGTTTATTGAGAACTCGCGTATTCATGCCGAACTGATTACCAAGCACATCCTCGGAAAACGAAAATGAAAAAGGCTGCTTTGGTGAATGCAGCCATCGATTTTCTGATCAACAAACGGTCAATCTAATACTTCAGCAGTTACTTTTAGTTGGAACGTAGCTACAATTTTAAATGAAACTGGCGTCTTTGATAAAATACCTGTTAGGTTCATATCTATTTCCTTTTCTGTTTTAAGAACAGAGGCCAATTCGTTCAACTCATCCGTATCGATGATCAGATCTGTATCGGAGGTCGATGTTTGTAAATTAACGCCAGACGCAGAAGCAGTGAATGATGCTTCAACAGCGGCTGAACCAGCCGTAGCAAAAATGGCTTTGCCATTCTTGAACATCACCGCATCGCCTTCAGCAACGTACTCCTCTACGCGGTAAGTGATTTTTTCCACCTCCACGTTCTTCAGCTTATTCATATACTTTTCGACTTCCGGATCATCAGCCAAACTTACTGTTTTCACGTAGGCATAGGGAGCATCGGTAGCCACTGCCTCTTCATCAACTACCCACAAAACTTCAATTTGCGAGGGAAATGTAATGTTATCTGCTTTGTCGAACAGGTTACAGCCGGCAAAAATCGTGGCGATCATGGGCAGTGCCGCTAGACTTAAAACAAGTCTGTAGTTCGTCAAATTCATAGGAGTGGTTTAAAAGGGCTGTGCAGCAATTTAAGATAATTTCAGCGTGGTTTATACAAATTGATTCAAGATGGAAACCACCTGGAGCCAGTAATTTTTCCCAAAAAGATTAGTGTGCACAAGCAAAGGATACAAATTGTAAATTTCAAACCGCTGTTTGTAGCCCGTTTGCAGTGGGAAAACTTCATGATAAGCCGATAAGAATTTCGGATCAAATCCCCCAAACAAGGTAGTCATTGCCAAGTCAACTTCGCGATTACCGAAATAAACCGCTGGGTCAATCAAGCAGGGTAACCCTGCATCATCAACAATCAAATTCCCGGACCATAGGTCGCCATGGAGGAGGGCAGGCCGTTCTGGGTTCACTAAATTCACGAGTTCTTTTGCTAACACCTCGAATTTTTTACAACTGGCCATGTCAGCGATACCTGCGTTTCTTGCTTTCTCAAGTTGAAGCATTAACCTATTGTGGATAAAGAATTCTAACCAGCTTTCCGATTGCTGATTGCATTGTTCGAGTGAACCAATATAGTTATCGTGATCCAAGCCGAAGTTAACGGCTGTTACTTGATGAACATCAGCCAGTCCTCTGCCAAAATGCTCCCAGTATTGAGACGTTCGTGCTGCACTGTGAATATACTCCATTACAATATATTGGTAATGCGTTGTGCTGGAACTGAAAACAACTGATGGGACTGTTATTGCATGCGCAGACGCGAGCAGAGCAAGACCCTTTGCCTCCGCCTCAAACATTTTTGGAAATTTCTTCAGATCATTCCATTTCAAAAAATAGACATTTGCCTTCGTTTGGATTCGGCCTCCCTGGTTGATACAACCACCTGACGAAAATGAAAAGCTGATGATCGGCTCACCTAAAGTTATTTCTAACGATTGAAGTA
>DASWTP010000302.1:0-22353 GCA_036402075.1 Chryseosolibacter sp.
CGACCCTGTTAGCGGATGTACCGATGTTGAACTTGTGAACGTTGGAGACAATCCTCCAACAGTTTCAATCAGCGTGGTGAGTGTAACAGACAACACCCGTTGTATCTCTGCATTCAATGGAGCCATTGACGTGACCGTAACAGGCGCAACCCAATTCTCATGGACAGGCCCAGGCGGATTCACAGCGTCTACTGCGGATATTTCCGCACTTGCACCAGGTGCTTACACATTAACGGCTACCGACCCTGTTAGCGGATGTACCGATGTTGAACTTGTGAACGTTGGAGACAATCCTCCAACAGTTTCAATCAGCGTGGTGAGTGTAACAGACAACACCCGTTGTATCTCTGCATTCAACGGAGCCATTGATGTGACTGTAACAGGTGCAAGCCAATTTTCATGGACAGGACCAAATGGATTCACTGCCCTAACCGCAGACATCAGCGCTCTTGAGGCAGGAGCTTACACCTTGACTGCAACAGACCCGGTTAGCGGATGTTCAGACGTTGAGATCATTAATGTTGGAAACAATCCCCCAGCTATTACTATTAGTGTTGTAAGCGTTACTGACAACACGACTTGCGTGGCGCCATTTGATGGAGCCATTGATGTGACCGTAACCGGAGCCACCCAATTTTCATGGACAGGTCCAAATGGATTCACTGCTGTAACCGCAGACATCAGCGCGCTTGAGGCAGGAGCCTATACATTGACTGCAACAGACCCGGCTAGCGGATGTACCGATACCGAGATCATAAATGTTGGAATTAACTCTCCAAGTATTTCGATAAGCGTAGTAAGCGTTACCGACAACACACGATGCGTTTCTGCATTCAATGGAGCCGTTGACGTGACGGTAACAGGCGCAACACAATTTTCATGGACAGGCCCAGGCGGATTCACGGCCTCGACCGCAGACATTTCAGCGCTGGCACCCGGAACGTATACATTAACAGCCACAAATGCGGTAAGTGGATGTACCGATGTGGAAATCGTCAACGTTGGGGATAATTCTCCGACTGTTTCAATTAACGTGGTAAGCGTTACGGACAACTCCAGATGTGTTTCCGCCTTCACCGGAGCGATCAACGTGACTGTCAGTGGAGCAACACTCTTTTCATGGGTTGGCCCGAATGGATTTACCGCAGCAACGGAAGATATTGCAGCTGTCGAAGATGGTACCTATACCCTGACAGCGACCGACCCGGTCAGTGGCTGTTCAGCCGTTGAAGTGGTTAACGTGGGAAGCTTGCGGCCAACACTTAGTATTACTGCTACGCCAACCAACTCATCTTGCTTTGGTGTGAACGATGGCGAAATCGAAGTGAATACCGTGACGGGCGGAACAGGACCATATGAATTTTCGATTGACGGGGGAACCACTTTCCAGGCTTCTACAATCTTTCCGAACATCGCCTCAGGCTTATACCAGGTTGTTGCAAGAGATATTCCAACGGGTTGTAGTTCTCCAGCATTGGCTGTTACCGTTAACGCGACTACAGCAATTATTCCAACCATCGGTAAGTTGGATGCCTCCTGCAACGGAATAACCAACGGCTCAATCACGGTGTCAGGCGTGACCGGAGGAGCAGCGCCCTATGAGTATTCGATCGATAACGGTGTCAACTTCCAAACGTCAAATACCTTTACGAGCCTTGCTGGTGGCAGCAATCACTCCGTTGTTGTAAGAGATAATAATGGATGTCTTTCTTCTGCATTTTCGATCGTAATTAATAACACGGCTACCATCACGGCTACCGTTGGAAAGGTAGATGTATCTTCTTGCGTAGGCAATAACGGATCGATCACGGTGACCTCACCTGCCGGAGGAACAGCACCATATATGTACTCCCTCAATGGTGGAGCATTCCAGGCTTCTGCGAGCTTCACAGCCCTTACCCCGGGCGCCTATAATATCGTAGTCCGCGACAACAGCCTGTGTCTCTCGGCCGCAATCCCCGTAACGATTGGCACGATCAGCAACATCGTTCCCGTAGTGACGAAGGTAGACGCCTCCTGCAATGGTGTCGCGAATGGTAGCATTACAATTTCGAGCGTCACGGGTGGTACGGGGCCATACGAATATTCGATCAACAATGGCGTAACCTTTGGAACCTCAAACACATTTACACTACTGGCTGGCAATACAAATCATGCGGTGGTGGTGCGCGATGCCTCCGGATGTTTATCGTCTTCAATTGCCATTATCATCAATAATCTTAGTTCCATCACAGCATCGAGCATTGCGAAGACCGATGTTTCGTCATGTGTCGGAACAAACGGCCAGATTGTGATTAGTGGCGTAACGGGCGGATCGGGAACCTATAACTTCTCAGTCGACAACGGCACAACCACGCAGGGTTCGGGAACCTTCACCAACCTGACACCCGGAACATACCAGGTCGTAATCAGTGACGCGGCACCTGGCGGATGTGTTTCCGCTGCTACAACCGTCACCATTGGTGTTATAGGAAATATTGTGCCTGTAATTTCGAAAGCAGATGCTGCATGTAACGGAGTTGCGAATGGATCGATCACGGTATCGAGCGTATCGGGCGGTTTAGCTCCTTATGAATACTCGAAAGACAACGGCACGACCTTCCAGCCCTCGAACGTCTTCAATACATTGTCAGCAGGTACTTATTCTATCGTAGTGCGCGATGCAGCATTGTGTGTTTCTTCTGTAGCATCGATCATTATTCAGAATGGTGTTACCATTACGCCAGCAGTCAATACAACCAACGTAAGCTGTACAGGTGGTGATGGGGTTATTACCATTCCAAGTGTGAGTGGAGGAGGAGCAGCTCCCTTTACGTATTCCATTAACAATGGTACAACGTTCCAGGCATCGTCAACTTTTAACAGCGTGGCACAGGGTGTATACAGCGTGGTAGTGAAGGATAATAATGGATGCCTCTCCGCACCGGTTAGCGCTTCCATCTCGTCCAATTGCAATGGTGGAGGCGGAGGCGGTGGCAACATCAACTGCACTGTGTTCACTGTTAATGTTATCGAAAGCCGGCCAACGTGTGGAGGACAGGATGATGGTGAAATTACACTGACCGTGACGGGCGGTTCTCCTGCGCCTAATTATGTGCTTACCTTGTATGACAGCGTGTCAACGCCAATTTTCACCAAGTCGGTTGTTGTTGCACCGGGGGTGGCGCACAAGTTCGATGACCTTTCTGCGTCAACGACTTATTTCTATCAGATCCAGGACGGTACAAACAAGTGCCAATTGCCATACAGTCTGCCATTGCAAACAACAGTGGAAGCAACGCTTGATCTTGCCAGTGTAACGAATGCTACATGCTTTGGTTCGGCCACAGGTTCCGCGATAATCAACGCCACAGGCAGCCAGACTGGCGAATACTACTACTCAGTTGACAATATCAGCTGGAAGCTGTTTGTTCCTGGAACGCCAGGTCAGATTACAGACCTTCCCCCATTAGGCACTTACAATATTCTTGTGGGCGAAAAGATTGCTGACGTGTGCCATGCAACAGTTGAGGTCACGATTAACAGCATCAACCCGGATATCAATGCAACTTTCAGCATAACACCTGCAACTTGTGATGGCGCGGATGGCGCAATCACGAACATCGTTGCCAGCGGTGGGTCGGGTAGCGGATACCAGTATTCAATCGATGGACAGAATTTTAAGACAGATAATAACTTTACCGGACTGATTGGTGGATTCTATCACCTTGTGGTGCGCGATGGAGGCGGTTGCGAAAAAGTACTGAATGCCAACGTGACGTTCCCTGGGTTTATCAACTTCTCCTATAACGTTGTTGATCCAACCTGCGCAAACAATGGCAATAGTGGAGCGCTGATCGTCAAAGTTCTTGATGCTGGAACGTACCGGGTGGCGGTGAGCGAAGATCAATTCAACGAGCCTGCCGATGATCAATACAAGAATTATTCAGATCCGTTCATCACCTTTGATAACTTATCGCGTGGCACCTACTTCATTTACGCGAAATCGAATACAGCGGTTTGTCCAACACGGAGCGAGCCGATAGCAATGCAGGGAGCCTACGCGCTGAGCTTCACGGTTGAGCCAACGTGCGTAGCAAACGATCTGTCGTTGACATTGACGAACATCGCGGGCGAGCCAGGCGTACCGTTTGAGATCCGCGTTTACAAGAAAGTGACCGGGGTGCTCGTTGAAACGATTCAACGAACAGCAATTTCGGCAACATCAACGGAATTCCTGGAATACCAAAACCACACCTTCCTCAGAAACGCAGACGACTATCAGTTGCAGATGGTTCAGGTGAATCCGGTGACTGGCTGTCAGATTCTTTCACCACTTGTTGACGTGAATGTGCCAAACGAAGTTTTCGCGTTGGTTGGCCCTAGCAAGCGGTCATATCCTGACATCGCCAACGGGGCGATTGAGGTGACTAACATCAGCGGAGGAGCGATGCCATACGAAGTGCGTATCGAGCTGGATTCGGCAGCGTCATTTAACTTCCCGTCTTTTGAAACAAATTTTGAAGAGCCGGAATTGAATGCAAACAGCCAGTTCTCGAAACAATACGAGAACATTCCACCAGGACGTTACATCATCCAGGTCAGAGACAATGTCGGTTGCGTGCTAGAACTGATGGGAAGAGTAAAAATGGATCAGACCGTTTACATTCCGAACATCTTCACACCAAATGGTGACAACGTAAACGACCTGTTCTTTGTGCGTAATTTACCGGCCGATAATGTGGCGCTGATCATTACCAGCCGCTGGGGCAAAGAAGTTTATTCTACTAAAAACTACCTTAACAACTGGAATGGCGAAGGTGCAGCTGATGGCGTATACTTCTACCAGTTATCTATTGCCGGAAGCGAACCCATCACGGGTTGGGTTGAGATCCTTCGGGGAGAGAAACCTTAATTCAGACTTTCAAGAAATTTCAACGTATCGATTTGGTCGGCATAATCCCATAACATTGGGGATTGTGCCTGACCGAACGGTATTGACGCTGGAGTCATGGTGCCAACAATGCACTGGATCTTATCCTTCGCTTCAGTGATCTTTAACGCTAAATCGCTTTCATCTTCGTAACGTTCATAGTACAGCACGGCTATCGGGGACACGAGCTTGCTGCTTTCCTGCAGCAGGATGAAACCGTTGTCGTAAAAATGAACTCCGTTGACCAGTAAAATCGATTTTTGGTAGTCGTAGTTGTTATTGTACTTATGATGGTTGATGATGTCTTTAAACGGTTCCCACGTATCGAGCAGGTTTGCTATATAGTAATTTTTTGGGATGAAGATTTTTGAGACATTCCGGCATCCGAGCCCGAAGTAATCAAACACATCACGCCCGAGTGCTACAAGATCCTCCGTACTTTCATTGCCTTTGAGCACAGCACACGAGGTTCTGTTTTTGCGGATGATATTTGGATATTTTCCAAAATAAAAATGGAAGTATCGCGCTGAGTTATCTCCTCCGGTGGCGATGACAGCATCGAAGTTCTTGAGTTGCTCTTCGACTGCTATGCGTTGAGCAAATCGCGGTTCGATCTCGACAAGTTTCTCCGCCACAAACAAAGGCAAAACTTTATCCTTTGACGAAAGCTTGACTTGAAGGGCGTGGCCGCTGATGAGCACAGACAGGAAATCATGGAAGCCAACCAATGGTAAATTGCCCGCCATGACCAGAGCAACCACTTTGTCATGAACAGGCGTTAGGGTGTAGTGGCTGGTCCATTTTCTGAGGTTTGCTTCATCAAGGTAGGTGTTAATTCCCCGAAAAGCTGCCCGGATGGAGTCTTCGGTAAACCACGAATTTTCATTTTTTGCACGTTGCACCAGCGCTGCCCATGTGTCTGCATCGATTGCACTCAACTGTTTCCCCAACTTTACAAAGGCATCAATTCTCTCGTCAATGTTCATAAACTTTTATGGCACCTGCTTTGTTTGTCAGGATGACATTTTGCAAGTATTTTTGTCGAATATTAAAGGTTCAAAAGTAGGAAAAGCATGGCAATAATGATTACGGACGAGTGCATCAACTGTGGTGCCTGCGAGCCGGAATGCCCAAATACCGCGATTTACGAAGGAGCCAGGGAGTGGAACTGGTCGGGCGGTACAAAGCTTGAGAAAGTTGAGTTGGAAGACGGGTCTGTCATTGACGGCAAGGCTCCGCAAACGCCCGTGTCCAATGAATTCTACTATATCGTTTCAGGGAAGTGTACAGAATGCTCAGGGTTCCACGAAGAGCCGCAGTGCGCTGCCGTTTGTCCTGTTGACTGCTGTGTGCCCGATCCTGACATGGTGGAAACAAAGGAAGAACTTCTTGCCAAAAAAGCCTGGCTTCATCAGGAAGTTGAGCAAAGCTGAGCAAGTAGGTGATGGGCATGCCCGACTTCTTCTTCAGACATCCCCAAAATTAATTGACTTAAACGAACAGGCAGTTTTGCTACTGCAATTTGCCTACTGCTTACTATCCTCATTAGCGCATCCTCGTTCTTTTGATCAGGTACGTCTGTAGAATAGTGCTGAAATCCGTCTGCACATCCGCTTCCACAAAGTCAATTTTGTATTGATTGCACCGCATCTTCAGCATGGCGTGGAACTTGGTGGCCTCAGACCTGTAATGGCTTTTGATGTCGGCCGGGTTTAACTTGATCTTATCTCCGGACTCTAGGTCGATGAATTCCATTGGCCGGTCTTCAAACTCAAACTTCAGCTCGGTTTCATTATCCATCACATGAAATACAATCACCTCGTGCTTATTGTGTTTCAGGTGTTGAAGGGCTTTGAAAACTTCCTCTGTATTTTCATCCCCATCAAACATATCGCTGAAGATCACGACCAGCGAGCGCTTGTGAATTTTTTCGGCAATCTCATGCAAAACGTGGCCGACCCGCGTCTTGATCTGCTTTCCCGGGTGATTGACTACGTTGTTCAGCAAAGTAAAAACTTTGTCCAGGTGGGTAGGGGTTGAGCGCACCGGTGTTATGGTCTCAATCTTGTCGGAAAACAGGCAAAGTCCAACGGCATCACGCTGGCGGTTCAGCAGGTAGCTTAGCGCGGAAGCCGCGTAAACGCTAAAGCGTATCTTGGCCTTGGAGTCCTCCGGATAATACATGGAAGGCGAGGTGTCAAGGGCGATGAGGCACCGGAGGTTAGTCTCTTCCTCATATCTCTTGGTAAACAACCGATCCGTTCGCGCATACACCTTCCAGTCAACGTGCCGGGTACTCTCGCCTTCATTGTATAAGCGATGCTCGGCAAACTCTACGGAAAAACCATGATAAGGAGATTTGTGAAGGCCCGTGATAAACCCCTCAACCATCTGCCGTGCAAGTAGCTCAAGGCTAACATTTTGCGCTATTTCGTTCAGTCTTATGCTCACAATCTCTTTAAAATGAATAATTTTCGGACTTTATCAGGAGAGGCAAACGTGTTTCAAACTAATTTATTATGAGTTAGTTTGCAATCCTTAGCCAAAATAGTATCTTCGATAGAACCAATGCGTTAAACCTAACTATAAATTGAAGGATTGTGGAAGAAAACAAGACAAACGGTAGGGATGAGATTTTCTCTACGAAGGTAAAAGCGGGGAAAAGAACCTACTTTTTTGATGTTAAATCAACTCGATCGAATGATTACTACCTGACCATCACGGAGAGTAAGAAGCGTTTTAAGGAGGATGGTTTCACTTATGAAAAACACAAGATCTTCCTTTACAAAGAAGACTTTAACAAGTTTATGGAAGCCTTAACCGGCACCATCAACCACGTAAAAACAGAATTGATGCCTAATGTCGACTTTACACAGTTCGATCACATCCAGGATCGCGAGGAGGCAGAAACTACACCAGCGGGCCAGCCAACGCAGATCGACAGCGAGCTAAAATGGGACTAACCTAAATTCTAAACCTATACCTAAAGCCTTCCTTAAACCGGGAGGCTTTTTTATTTACTGAAGTAGGTTTCGAGCCAAGCTTCGAGCTGCTAGCCGCGAGCTTCGAGGCAGTGTCAACACGTTTTGGCGTGCGTTGCCCCGAGGATAAAGAAACGAAATGCGGCCGTCCTTTTTCAAATCTGATGAACAGACTCGCAGCTCGAAGCTTGTAGCTCGCGGCTATTGCACCTATATTTGCGCCCTTAATATAAGAGCTATGGGTTTACAATGCGGTATTGTCGGGCTTCCAAACGTTGGGAAATCAACCCTTTTCAATGCCATTTCAAATAATAAGGCTGAAGCGGCCAACTTCCCGTTCTGCACCATAGAGCCAAATGTGGGCATCATCTCCGTTCCGGATGAGCGACTCAAGATTCTTGAAGGGTTGGTGAATCCGCAGAAGGTGATTCCAACAAGCATTGAATTTGTAGACATTGCGGGTCTTGTAAAAGGTGCCAGCAAAGGTGAAGGACTTGGCAACCAGTTTCTTGCCAACATCCGTGAAGTTGATGCGATCGTGCATGTTGTTCGCTGCTTCGAAAACGATAACATTGTTCACGTTGACGGCAGGGTAGACCCAGTAGCAGACAAGGAAATTATCGATACCGAACTGCAGCTGAAAGACCTCGAGTCGATTGAGAAGAAGATCGGAAGGGTGGAACGGACGGCAAAGAGCGGGGATGTAAAAGCGAAGAAAGAACTCGCTGCGTTGCATCACTACAAAGAGACGTTGCTGGCCGGTAAGAATGCCCGCGCGGTGCAAATGGACGAGGAGGAAAAAAAGGCCGTTGCTGACCTTCAGTTACTCACTGCCAAGCCGGTCATTTATGTGGCTAACGTTGAAGAAGCGTCTGTTCATACCGGTAACAAACACGTTGAGGCGTTGCGCAAACACGTTCAGGGCGAGAATGCCGAAGTGGTTGTGATCAGCGCTGCCATCGAAGCGCAAATTGCGGAACTCGATAACGAGGCCGACAGGGCAGTTTTCCTCGAGGAATATGGTCTGACAGAATCAGGTCTGAACAAGCTTTTAAGAGCCTCTTACCACCTGCTTGACCTGATCACTTATTTCACCGCTGGCGAGAAAGAAGTACGCGCCTGGACGATAAAAAGAGGCTGGAAAGCACCTCAGGCGGCCGGGGTTATTCACACCGATTTTGAAAAAGGATTTATTCGCGCGGAGGTCATTAAACTCGCTGATTATCAGAAGTATAAAACCGAAGCAGCGTGTAAGGAAGCGGGTAAGATGGGTGTAGAAGGGAAGGAGTATGTGGTGCAAGATGGCGATATCATGCATTTCCGCTTCAATGTTTAAAGATTCCTTACGGATCATTACAATCTTTACGTTTTTTTATTAGTTTTATAAACCGCTCAGTTTCAGTCTAAAGCGGGGTTTTATTTTTAGCATTTTTTCGCCCCATTTTAATTTTTTGAGGTTTGAGAACCAGGATTATTTTTTCGCTGAAGAACAGGGGAGCTTACGTTCCATTCCATCACCAGTATCTTATCGCTCAGGTCATAAAAGGGCTTTTGGTTTTTGGCCCGGAGAAGTCTTTTCTTGATTTTAACCAGTTTAACTTTTCCGGCCTCAAAGGGCAGACGAAAGTTAGCCGTAAGGGCCTGCACTATTACTCTTCCAAGGTGACGCTGGTGTTTGCCTGCTCGGACAAAAAATTTCTCGACTATTTTCTCGCTGAACTTTTTAAACAAAAGGAAATAATTGTCGGCAACCTTCACCTGACGCCCGAAAGCACGGAAATTGAGGAGCCGGTAAAAATCGGTGATGAAGCCAGGTTCCTCTGCATCTCGCCAATTGTTTTGATCCAGGCTTCCTTCAATGATGAGCGCGGCAAGAAGTTCGTTCCGCCCGATAGTGATGAGTTCTCTGACCTGCTCTATGACTGCACGATAGCACGAATGGAGGCAACTGGAAAATATACGCCTGAGCAACTGACATCATTCTACAAGTTTCAGATCGTGCCGGATCAGGGCTACATCAACCGCATCCAAACAACGCACAAGAAGTTTGCGCGCATCTATCCCTTATTTGACAACGACATTAAATTTGAGGTACGAGGATATACATTCCCATTCACACTTTATGCGGCTAAGGAGGTTCAGCAATTCGTGTATGAAAACGGCCTTGGCTATTTCACCCACAAAGGATTCGGCATGCTCGACATTGCCGCCAATGATTCCATTCACCACCAGGCAGAGCAGGAATTCACCTACGCTTAGCGTTCATTCTTTTCCAGCGCCAGGTAGCCAATAAGCAGATCAGCATTCGGTCTCTGTGACCGGTAGTACACAAAGATCTCGTATTTGTTTTCCGTTTCGAAGTGAGAGCCCTCGAGGTGGTAGGCCGGCAGACTTTTCGATTTCACATAGTACTGGTAGTCATACCAACCTTGCTTAAGTAAAAACGTGCTGGTGTATTGCTTTTGAATGCTGTCGTAAGACATTTTATTTTCGGCCCCAAGGTTCCAATAGTTAAAGGCCCCCGTTACGTACACGTCACCATTAAGTTTGGGAGACAATAATCGGAAATTGACTTCCGCATAATTCGAAAAACTTGCATCACGGTAATCGTAGTTGTCGTTGATGAACCCACCGTTCAGGTCAAGGTATTGTGCATAAGCTTCATACTGTCTGCTTTTGTCCTTGACGAGCGTTGCCTGGAATGGCTTAACGTTGTTTTTCACGAAATCAACATTTCTGCCCGGGCTTGCAAGGGACCGCAAGTCAAAAAAACGAAACTCGTTACCGCCTTTGAACATCTTTGAATCATCGAAGAAACGATATTCGAGCTGCTTTTCGATTTCCCGCACGAAACTTGGTTTAACGTTCGTAGCCATGTTGTCCCAGCGCTGATTCTGCCGGATGGCAACATTGACTGTCTCCAGAGGATTGATGAGATCAATGGATCCGTAACCGATTGTAAAATTGATTTGCTGATTGAGTTTTGCAATATTCCCCGCACCGATGAGGTTTCGTTCATTTGAGAACGCAATGCGGGTATCGTAGACCATGAAACGTCTGCTGAGAACGATATCTTCTTTATCTGACGCCCGGTACACTACCACCACATAGTTGCCCGGTAATTTCACTGCGGGAATGTTAAACCAATAATGAACGTAAGGAATGTGAGTATCGATAGAAAATTCAAAGTTGTTTACTGGAAACTCATTAAACTCTGCTAAGAACTCCAGGTCCTGCAGCATGGATCGTGACCAGTCGTAGTTGCAATGGATGATTCTTGCGTAATAGGTGTCGCGTTCGGCCCGCAGGTCGTCAAATTCAAGCAATAAATTTGGCTGCCCCAGCTTTGCCACCGCTGGAAGCAGGTTGGCTTGCGGCTCGTTGAATGCGGGATGCAGTTTAATAGTCTTGATTTGGGGCTCATAGGCCCGATCGCTCAATTGGAGCGTTTTATCGCTCGCGGCACCGGTCGAAGTTTGTCCAATAGGCGTGCAGGATGAAAGGCCCGTGAACAGGAGTGCTATTAAATTGAAAACCAGTGATTTATTTTTCATATTTTTAGAGTCCAAAAGATAAATATAATTCCAACCTTTTGGGGGATACGAGAGTCTAAATGGAAAACAGCCGTACAAACGGATACATGCTCCAGGAACCAGAGCTTATTGAAGGATGCCGCGAGGGTAAAAGCAGCTATCAGAAGGCGCTTTATGACCGCTATTCCCGCAAAATGCTGGTTGTCTGTCTGCGTTATTCGAAAAGTACAGCTGAAGCCGAAGATATTCTGCAAGAGGCTTTTGTAAAAGTATTCCAGGGGATTAAGGATTTCCGGGGAGAAAGCAAGCTTGAAACGTGGATCACCAGGATCATGGTGAACACCGCCCTAAACCAGCAACGAAAGAAATTGTATCTCTTCCCGATGGTGGACGTTGAGGACATTGACTTACCACAAACGGAGGTCAGCATTTCTGACATACATTTTACACAGCTGCTCGAAATGGTTCAATCCCTTCCGCAAGGTTGTCAGATCGTTTTCAACTTATTCGCGATTGAAGGATATAACCACAAGGAAATAGCGGAGACCCTTGGGATATCAGAAGGTACATCGAAGTCACAATACGCAAGAGCCAGAACACTCTTGCAACAGAAGTTATTGAAGGAGTCATCGTATTATGCGAAATATGGAGAGGCAAAATTTTGAAGATTCGTGGAAGAAGGCTTTTGAACAGGCTGAGGTCGCTCCGTCCGAAAATGTCTGGACGAACATCGAACTCGATCTCGAAAAAGCTAACGGAACCAAGCTGAAACGGAGGTTGGTATTGTTCCAATTACTCGCAGCTGCGTCTGTGATATTTGCGCTGGGTCTCGGTGCCGGCATTTTCATTATGAAGAACTCATATGAAGAGTCAGCAAGGCAGCTGGCAGCGAATGCGGCAGCACAAAACGGCATCCAACGGCAGTCTGGCACACAAGCATCCGCCACCCCCGCCCAAAACCAAAGCCAGCCCACGGCAATAGAATCAAACAAGGTATCAACCCTAAATCCATCGCATGATAAGACTTCTACGATAGCATCTTCTGATAACAAAAAGTTTGGAATAAATAAGAGCGGATCAAATACAGCATCTACCAACGAAATTGCATCGATACAACGTCCGGACGAGACTGTATTGGCAGACGTGAGAACGCCTGAAGAAACCGTTGTCGAAGGGATCTTTGCCCCGTACCGCGATGGTTCTGCTTCCAAAATTGGCAATGCAAACCTGCCGGCTATTGTTGAGCCACGAAAGGTCGAATTAGTGCTGGCCGAGGAAAAGAAGGTTGAAGCAGATCCGGTACAGTTGATGCTCGCGAAGCTCGATCAGCGCGAGCGCGAAGTGCGCGAAGCAGAATCAAAGAAGGAAAAGGCTGATCGGAGCGAGAAGCTGTGGACGTCCGTGGGGTTTTCTGCAGGGTCGTTCAATACAGTTAACTCAGGTGTATCTGCCAAACAGTCAACGTCAACTGCGAGCTTCTTTGCACAAAATAGCGCGATCGCCAATCCAGAGGCGAAGGCTTCCGGAACAACTTACTCCGTTGGTGCCAACGTTGGTACCCGGTTGTCAGCGCGCTGGGTTTTTCAGGGCGGTGTAAATTATCTCACACAGTCTTCTGACTATACGGCACACAGCGCGGTAATCAATGACGAATCGACTATGAGTTTTCGCCCGGCTTCAATCAACGAACTCGACAAGCTTAGCACCAGCGATGTGCCGGCAGAAGAGAAACTCGTATCGACAGCACCGTATAATGTCAACAACAATTCGCGATACTTGAGCATCCCTTTACAAGCAGGTTACATGGTCATTAATAAGAATTTTGGCCTGCAGCTGAATGCGGGCGTTGCAACGGATTTATTTCTCCAGAATACTGTTTCCGCGGAGGGAGGGAACCTCGATAAGACGAGCCAGGGAATTGGCGATGATTCGCCTTACCGATCTGTTAATCTTAGCGGACTGGCAGGAACTGAACTGAGCTATCGCTTTTCGAAAAATTACCGCGTTGCAATAAATCCGGGCCTTCGATACCCATTTAATAGTGTATACAAGTCGGAGATCGCTGTAAAATCGACACCAATCACGTTCGATATCGGTTTAAGATTTGGGTATATTTTTCATTAAGTCATTCCAACCTTTTTGCTGAAGGGGCTGTCTAAAGATAAAACCCCTTGATTATGGATACAGTTGAAGGCAGACTCCAGCGCAGATTTCACACTTGTTTGTACGCCCTCGTTTTTCTTGGAGCTATTCTCGGCTTGAGTGTGCTTCTGGAAAATATCTCAAGATTTTAAAGGGAATTTGTCCACTCCCGGGGATCACGGGTGTTTGCAGAGGCCTTAAAGTCGATCGAAGTGATGTTAAGGTAATGAATCAGATCCGATGCGAACATCCCGCCCTGGGTCTGAAGAAACAAAATATTGCCCTGTAAAGGGTTTTTTAGATAAGAGTTCTGCCATGGCTCCGGGGAAAGGCTCTGTCCCCGGAGTTGGCGGCTCTTTCGAAGGTCATTTCAAGTACCCCTCGTCCCTCTCTATTTTTCTATCGCAGTCTTATTGGCCTAGTCCATCAATCGCTGTCGCCAGATTCTCCCACTTAGCGTTCGCGGCAGTCAAGTCTTTTTTAAGCTTGTCCAAATCAAACTGAAGCTTTTTCAGCGATTCAAAGTTCGCGTATACTTCTGGCTTTGTCATTTCGTTCTCGATCTGAGCCTTCTTTTTCTCAAGGTCCTCAATCTGCTCCTCCACCTTTTTCAGATCTTTCTCCAAATTCTTTTTCTGACTTACAATGGAAGGAGAGGCCTGTGCAGGCTCGGGCTTTTTCTCAACTTTCGGCTTTGGCGGCTCTGGCTTGTTCTCGCCCTCAGCCTCGTTTTTCTTCCGCCAGTATTCGTATTCCTCATACGTTCCAGGGTACTCCTTGATCTGCTTGTCTTCGATATACCAGATCTTGTTCGCAATCTGACTTACAAAATGCCTGTTGTGCGACACGACAACAAAGCTGCCCTGGTATTGTTGCAATGCCTGGATAAGAATATTCTCCGAGATAAAGTCAAGATGGTTGGTCGGTTCATCCAGAAGCAGGAAGTTCGCCTCCGAGATCAATGTTTTCGCAAGAGCGACTCTCGATTTTTCCCCACCCGAAAGAACCTTGATCTTCTTAAACTGATCTTCATCATTGAAAAGAAAGCAGCCCAATACGTTTCGAAGTTCCTGCTCCGTTTTTCCAGAACCAGCCTGTTTCAACTCTTCCAGAATTTCATTCTCAACATTCAACGATTCAAGCTGGTGCTGTGCATAAAATGCGCGGATAACGTTATATCCCATCTGGCGCTCTCCTTCAACAGATTCCTCGCCAGCGATAATTCTCAAAAGCGTAGACTTTCCCTTTCCGTTAGCTCCGATCAGCGCAATCTTGTCAGTGCGTTCGATAGAAACGGATGTGTTTTTCAGGATCTCCAGCGGGCCATATGCCTTAGAGATATCCTTTAACGTAATGATGAATCTTCCGGCCTGCTGTGAGAATCGGAATCGGAAATTCACCGCAGCATTGTCTTCCTGCACTTCTTCCACCAGGTCCAGTTTTTCCAGCGCTTTCACCCGCGACTGTACCTGCCGTGATTTAGATGCCTTGGCTTTGAAGCGCTCGATAAAACGTTCTGTCTGTCGGATTTTTTGCTGCTGATTTTCGTATGCGTTTTGCTGAATTTCCTGGCGCAACTCTTTCTCCTGCAGATAGAAGCTGTAATTACCCTCATAGGTGATGAGCTGCTGCATTGTTACGTCAACCGTTTTGGTCACCACGTTGTCCAGGAACCTGCGATCGTGCGAAACGACTACCACCGCACCCTCATAGTTGCGTAAATAGTTCTCGACCCATTCTATGGAAGGCAAGTCCAGGTGGTTAGTAGGTTCGTCCAGCATGAGCAGTGATGGCTTTTCAAGAAGAAGTTTTGCGAGCATGACGCGCATTCGCCAACCCCCGGAAAATTCTTTCAAGGGCCTGTGCAGATCGGCAGTTGAAAACCCTATTCCTTCCAATACTTCTTCAGCCTTCGCCTGCATCGAATAGCCATCGAGATGCTCGAACTTTTCCTGCAGCTTAGTGAGCTTGTTGACGAGATCATCGCTATACTCTGTTTCGAGCTGGTGAAGTATTTTTTCGATCTGCCTCTGGGTGTCCACTGCATCTTTAAAGGCTTCCATTGCCACCGTCACGATCGCGTCATCGGTCTGATACGACAGCAGATCCTGGTTTAAAAAACCAATGGTGCAGTCGTTGCTCTTACTGATTGAACCCCCATCCGGCTTGTATTCGCCATTAATAAGCCTGAGGAGTGTCGATTTCCCGCGCCCATTTAACCCGATCAGACCAATTTTGTCTTTAGGCTTTATGAACATATTGGCGTTTTCATACAACGCCCGGCCGCCAATAAAATAGGAAAGGTTTGTTATCGATATCATTTTATACGTGCGAGACCAGCTTTTTTCCAGCACATTTGCCACTGATCACTTCTTTCAAACCACAAAAATACGCAGTTCGTTTAATTTCCACTTAGTGCTATTTTACCATTCGCAAAAACCCTTTACGAATTGAGTGCAAAAACGACTATTTTGGTTCATAAAACACTACCATGTTCATTTCCCGCTCCTTACGTTTATTCGCGCTGGTTGTCCTGCTCGCGTGCGGCTCGAAAGATTCAAATCCTCCTGCAAACCAGAATTCAGACACTAACCCCCTTGGTGGAGAACCTGCCCTTACAGACAATTCGAAGTCCCTTCCGCTGAGTTCGATAAAATTGCCTGCAGGATTCAGGATCGAGGTATTTGCCGAAGTGGAAAGCGCCCGATCTCTTGCTATCAGTCCGGACGGCACCGTGTTTGTCGGTAATCGTGACAAAGACAAAGTTTACGCGGTGAAGGATGTTGATGGAGATTACAAGGCTGATCGCAGGTGGGTTATTGCCAATGGACTAAACATGCCAAATGGTGTGGCCTTTAAGGACGGTGACCTCTATGTAGCTGAAGCAACGCGCATCCTGAAGTTCGCGGGGATCGAATCGAAGCTTTCGAATCCTGGTGAACCGCAGGTGATTGGTGAAGCATTTCCAGAACAGGATGGTCACGGATGGAAGTACATTGCGTTCGGTCCTGATGGACAACTCTATGTCCCGGTGGGAGCACCCTGCAACATCTGCGAACCGAAAGAAGAGATTTACGCCTCCATAACCCGCATGAATGCTGACGGTTCGGGCCGTGAGATTTTTGCAAAAGGAGTTCGCAATACGGTGGGCTTTACATGGCACCCGGAAACACATCAGCTATGGTTTACTGACAATGGCCGCGATGCTATGGGCGATGAAGTACCAAACTGTGAATTAAACCTGGCACCCGAGCCGGGAATGCATTTCGGCTATCCGTATTGTCATGAGGGCAGCGTAAGAGATCCGGACTTTGGGAACAAACGTGCGTGCAGCGAATTTGTCGCGCCCGTTCAAAAGATGGGGCCACACGTTGCACCCCTTGGATTAAAATTTTACACGGGCGCAATGTTCCCTGAATCCTATAAGAATCAGCTGATCGTGGCGCGCCATGGCTCATGGAACCGTACAAAGAAGAGCGGCCACGACCTGGCGCTTGTAAAAATTAAAGACAACAAATCGGAAGGACTTGAGGTGTTTGCCAGCGGATGGCTGGATGACGCAAGCCAGAAAGTTTGGGGAAGACCCGTTGATGTTTTGATGCTGAAGGACGGATCGATGCTCGTCTCCGATGACTTTGCCAATGTGATTTATCGAATCTCTTACCAACAAGAATGAGTATGAACATACGTACTGGTTCGATACTACTGCTTCTTTCAATTGCCTCCTATGCCGGGGGCCAGCCGCTGTCGGATGCTTCGCATGAAATGACAACGCTTGCAAGCATCGGCCACACCGATGTGAAAAGTCAAGGCAACACGGGCACGTGCTGGAGTTTTTCCACCGTTTCGCTGGTCGAGTCTCAAACAATGAAAAATAATCTTGGAGAGTTCGATCTTTCTGAAATGTTCATTGTACGAAACATTTATGTCGATAAAGCCAGGAATTATTTGCTGCGACTGGGGTCCGCGCGATTCTCAGAAGGCGGTCTTGGCAGCGATGTCATCAACGCCATGGCTAAGTACGGTGCAATGCCTGAGGGCGTTTATTCCGGACTTTCACTGGGCGAGAAGTCACACAATCATGAGAAGATGGTGGCGCGGTTAAAGGCATACCTCGATGGATTGCTTGCCCAGCCACCCTTGAAAGCGGATTGGCTCGCTGGCTACAATGCCATCCTGGACGATCATCTTGGCAAAGCTCCCGAGTCATTCACATACCGCGAGAAAGTATACACACCGAAAACATTCGCTTCGGAAGTGCTCAAGTTCAGAAGTGATGATTATGTCTATATCACTTCGTTCACGCATCATCCTTATTACAAGCCCTTCATTGTTGAGATCCCGGATAATTACGCCAACGAATCGTATTACAATGTTCCGCTGAGTGAACTGATCTCGCTAACAGAGAGCGCGCTGGAAAAAGGCTTTTCTGTGATGTGGGATTCCGATGTGTCCAACCTCAATTTTAAACAGAAGAATGAAGGTTTTGCGATGATGTGGAAAGACGGCAAAGTAACCGTACCCGTAAATCCTGATGCCGTTGAAATTACATACGATGCAAAACTGCGCCAGGACCTATTCGAAAACCTGACAACACAGGACGATCATTTGATGCACATGATCGGGCTCGAGCGATCCAAGGGAGGAAAAAAGTTTTTCGTGGTGAAAAATTCTTGGGGCCAGATCGGTCCTTTCAAAGGCTATATTAAAGTGTCGGAGGCGTACTTTGCCATCAATACGATTACACTCGTTGTTCCAAAGGCAGCCCTCGATAGTGGATTACTTCAAAAACTTGCGCTTAAGTAATGTACCCCGTCCTCTTTGAAATAGGTTCGATGAAGGTGTATAGCTACGGCTGTCTTATTGCCGTGGGTGCTATTGCCGGAGTTTGGTACATGGCTGTGCGAGGCAGGAAGGAGTTGGGACTTACGTTCGATCAGGCTAACAATCTCTTCCTGCTTATCTTTGTAGCCGCGTTTGTAGGTGGAAAGCTGTTTTTATTTTTCGAAGATCCTTCCGGTTATGCCAGGAACCCCATGAAATTGCTCGGTGGCAGAGGTTTCGTTTTCTACGGCTCATTCCTGCTGGCCATTCCAACCATGCTGTGGTATTTTAGAAAGAACAAATTGAATCCTTACAAAATGCTCGACATCATGGCGATCACTACGTGCCTGGTTCATATGTTTGGCCGAGTCGGGTGCTTCCTCGCGGGATGTTGTCATGGCATTCCCACGGCAAGTTTTCTTGGTGTCACCTACACTGATGCCACATGCTCCGCGGATCCTCTTAATACACCACTTCATCCGACACAATTGTATGAGGCGGGCTTCATTTTAGCGGTAATGATCTACCTCTTTTACCTTCGTGACCGAAAGAAGTTCAACGGTCAGCTGTTCTTAACGTACCTGTTCTTGTATGGTGTTGGCAGATTCATGCTAGAATACCTGCGGGGAGATTTGGCTCGCGGGTTTGTTATCGATGATCTTCTTTCGCACTCCCAGTTTATTGCGTTGATCGTTCTTGGTGTTGTTGGCTACGTCTATGTGAGGTGGTCAAAAGAGAACACAATACGAGTTACCTCAGCATCAAAATAAAAAAGCCCGCAGATTGACGCTGCAGGCTTTGATGTCTTTCGCTCAGATTATCAGAGTTCGCGCACCCAGATATTTCTAAAGCTTGTCGGGTTGCCATGATCCTGGAGGATTAAAGAACCTTTTTCGTGGGCGATAACTTTCGGTTTGCCGATGTATTCCGTTGTTCCCTGGATCTCAGTGTTGTTTTGAACGAGCACACCATTTAAAAATGCCGTTATCCTTCCGGGTGATTTCAGCGAGCCATCGCTATTAAAGCGGGGCGCTGTATACACCACATCATAAACCTGCCATTCACCTGGACCCTTTGTAGGGTTTACAAGCGGAGGTGTCTGCTTGTAGATAGAACCGGCCTGTCCGTTGGAGTACGTTCTGTTTTTATAGGAATCAAGCACCTGGAGCTCATAGCGCTCCTGGAAAAAAATTCCACTGTTGCCGCGTCCCTGACCCTCGCCTTCTACCTTGGCAGGCGTGCGCCACTCGATATGAAGCTGGATATCGCCAAAGGTCTGTTTGGTTTTGATGTTGCCGGTACCTTTGGCAACCGTCATCGCGCCATCAGCCACCGTCCATTTTGATGGATTGCCTTTGTCATCCGACCATTTGCTCAGGTCTTTGCCGTCAAACAAAACAATTGCATCGGAGGGAGCGGCTCCATTAACACCCGGTGTTACAACTTTCGGTTCTGGTTCCCAGACTTCGGTTGCTTTCGGGTCGCCTTGTTGTGAAAATCCTTGTGTCATTACGGATACAACCAAAGCCATCGCCAAAACATTTCTCATACGGATAAAGAGTTAAAGATTTATTTATTTCAAACTAAAAGTCGTCTGCTATGTCCTGCACTTTTTTGCCTTTGTCATCCTTCATCTGGTTAAAAGCCAGGTACGAGGTATAGATTAATTCCAGCTGGTTCCTGGAAAAGGACCGGAATTTCAGGATGAGCGACTGGCCTTTCCAAAAATACGTCTCGCGCTTTATATCATATTCAGCAATTCCATAGATGGACTCCAGCGCCTTCATAAGGCGGGGATCCTTGTCTGTAATCACGTGGATCTGGTAAACCTTGTCTTTATAGGTCTTCAGTTCTACTGTGTTGATTTTGACCTCCCCGATGGAAGCATAAACCGGATTTTCAACGCTGTAGAGTTTTGCATCAAATTCATCTTTCTCCTTGAATTCCTTTTTCAATTTGAAGCCTTTAACGGAGTCGATCGGCATTCCGAGCTTCAGGTCTTTGAATCCATTTCGTTTTTCGAGTTCGGCAATTTTACTCTGCGCGTTGCAAAAAAACGAAGCCAGTAGTAAAAAGAGCGTAATGAGGCGGTGCATTGCTAGTTTATAAATTTGAATGGTATTTCAATCTTAGTCTTATCCCAGGTAATCAAAAGGTTTGCCAATTCATTCTTCTGATCGAATGCCATGGTAAATGCCTCCACCGCGGCTGCAGTGGACTTTACCGGTACGTCAAAGCGCAACACGTCAAGTTTGCTGTTGTAGTTGTAAGCGCCCCAGATGCCCAGATCACTATTAATGATAAATGTCCATTTGTCTGAGTTTGGAATCGCGAAGAGCGAATAGGTCCCGGCCTTAACTAATGTGGCGTTGATCAACATGTCTTTGGTGATCGTAATTTCAGTTGCTTCGTTCGCTCCCAGACGCCATACCTGGCCGAACGGGACGAGCTTACCGAAGATCTCGCGATCGCGTTTTTGCGGTTGAGAGTATACGATTTTGACATACGCATCTTTATGACGCATTGAAGCGATGGCCAGCGGACTTGGGCGTGCCTTAAAATTCTCCTGCGCGAGGCAGACACTTGAGAGCAACAACAGAAAAAATGCCGGTACAACAGTTCTCATATGGTTAAAGATAGTGGATAAAGCTGAAAGCCTAAAGCAGAATGCCTAAAGGCTAAAGCAGAACGCTTAAAGCCTAACCAGTGCCAATGAGTGCAAGCCGTGTTAGATAAAGACGTGGGTGGTATCGACTGGTCAGCTTTAGGCTTTCAGCTTCCAGCTTTATGCTTAATTTTGCATTCATGTCCCGACCAGCATTTGACGATATCTACATGGAGTTAGCGGTGAATCTTGCTAAACGATCACACTGTATCAAAAGACATGTTGGAGCTGTTCTCGCCAAAGACACCCGCATAATCTCGATCGGGTATAATGGCCCGCCTTCGGGAACGCATAATTGTGATGAGCAGTGGCCTGATGTGGGATGTCCCCGCGACTCAAAGGGAAGTTGTTCGCTCGCGATCCATGCCGAGCAAAATGCCATTCTCTATGCGGTAAGGAACAAAACCTCGGTTGATGGTGCCACGTTGTATGTTACGCTTTCACCGTGCATTGCTTGCGCCAGAATAATTTATTCGATGGGAATCAGTAAAGTCGTTTACCTTAACTCGTATGCAGCGTATAAAGGTATTCCATCAGACGAAGGCATCGATTTCCTGAGGACCTTTGGTGTGGAGACTGTCAAATACAACGGCCGACTCGAAAATGTGACGGGCCTGATCTGATTTTACTTCGACTCAAGGGATTTCTCCAGGTCGGTGATCAGTTTTGCTGTCACACCCTTTGTTTTCTTTTCTTTCTCCCCTTTAAGAGCGGAAACCGCGCGCTCCACAGCGGCATACAGGCCTACAGGGTTGCCGTCAGCGCGATAACTTCCCAGGCACCATTCAATATCGTTTTGTAATTCCTGCTCAATGCCGAGCGATCTGAGCTTCTCAAGCGCTTCTTCACTGGCTTTTTCAATTGAGGGTGCGGACGTTTTAGGTTTTGAAGTCTTTGCTGGTGCGTTCTTCGTTGTCTTTGCTGCTGATTTTGGTGCTGACTTTGCCATACGTCTGTAGTTTTTATTGAAGGTATGGGAAATTTACGGGCCAACGCAGGCCAAGACAAGCATACACAACAGAATATTTACGCAACCGAATGAATTTGAACGGCTGAACTGGTAAGATTTACGCTGAAATCAGCGCTTGACCCAGGTGTCTTGATGGGGATTGGCGATAATGATCACGATTATCAGCGGGCGCGATCGACCCTACTAAAAAACGAAAGGGAAGTAATTCCAAATTACTTCCCTTCGCAAAAGTCTTAGGTTTTACCTAATTACTTCTTCTTCTTAGCAGCCTTCTTTGCAGACTTCTTTGCAGTCTTCTTTGCTGCTTTCTTCGCTGATTTTGCCAT
>DASWTP010000303.1:0-24049 GCA_036402075.1 Chryseosolibacter sp.
TTTTACAAGGTCCCAAAGATAATCAATTCAAAATAATCAGTTTTGTAACCTGCTCATATTTAGAGCCATTGGTTAAGGAACGAACAACTAACCGGGCCAAGTATAAACCAGCGGTTAGTTTTTTCTCGCCATTCCATTGTGCGAGTTGCAACACGTTCACGTGATAATCACTCTCTGGCAGTTCAATTTGGTAATGCTCGACCAATTCGCCTGTGGCTTTTTGTATAAATACCTGTGCCTGAAGATCATCCCCCGAACGGTTATGGGTGAAGAACAGTGTGCTCTGGTCACGAAACGGATTAGGGTAGCTTCCGAAGGTCTCAATCACCAGTCCCTGGCCATCGGTAACAATAAAGTCGATCGTAGACTCAGCGCCATTATTGTAGAGATCCCAGGCCTTAACGGTGATCCTATGTTTCCCCGGTGTAAGATTGCGTAGTGGGTAGGTAAGCCAACCTGACGTAGCGTTGTCAACGTCAGCCACAAAATAGTCATTCAGAACGAACCCTTCGGCCTCATCGTCAAGGTATCCGACCAGGCTTCTTTCTGGATCATAGCCTGAAATATTTACCCCTGAATTGTCGGAGATATTCGCGATCAGGTATGTGTCTGGAGTAGCGATACCACCGTTTACGAATGATTTGTCGCCAATGAACAGTTGCACCGTGGGTGGTAACGCTTCCGCTACTGGATTTTTTTCCATGGCGCCAACCTTGAATGCTGTATACGACCCGATGGCATCACGCAGCGTTCCAGGGTCACTGGCATATAGACTTAGTCGACCGGCATCCACTTCCCGGGCCATGTTGGTTGGCAGCACGAATTCAATGCTAAAAAGTCCGTTACTGACTTTTGCCTTCCCGCGGAACAGCGCGTTTGCCCATTCCTTGTATTGAAAAGGAGGGTCATTTTTCCCGATTGTGGTAAAGGTTTTTTGTTTATCGAAGAGCGTGACTTCCACTGTTCCATTGAAATCCTCAACCGTTTCTCCAGCCGCAGACGTCACACGTCCTTCTGCAACAACTGTTGACAGGGCCTTGAGTGTGTCCGAACCGTTGACTGACTTGATGGAAGTTACTTCGGTTGTGAGCGGTGGCATGGCGAGTGTCATGGATGGATCGCCCAATAGAATAAAATTGCGATTCGACACACCGCTTGTGCTGTTGTTCTTTGTTCTTCTGAAAACTTCTCCAATGCTCAGGTACTTCCCGTTCTCACGTGTGAACAGTGCATCGTAAAATGCGCGGTTAAGATTAAAGTTTGTTGTAGCATTAACAGGCCTCGCGGTAGTCACCATCCCAATAACACCACCCTCTTTCTGTTTGACAATAAGCTCTGCACTTGATACTTCACGCGGATTGTCGTTGCGCCCGAATTCGCAAGTGGCTGTTACCATGAACGGATAGCGTTCGTTTTTTAGTTCGCGAACATCAGCGTCATAAAAAATTCGTTCGTCAGCCCACTGCCGTTCATTGCCATGGCCAGTGTAATTCATGATGATTGCACCAAGATCAAAAGAGCGACTGATCTCATCCGTAAGTTCCGGCACTGTCTCACCGTTTGGCTTAACCGTTTTTTCGTACGTGCCAATAAACAGCCTGCGCGAATCAATTCCCGGATTGAGCGTTTCAATAAATTTTGACAGCTGGTCCGCCTGAGACTGGTGCAGCGATGTAAAACCATCTTCATTGTTTCCATCATCTCCAACAAACACAATTTTCTTTCTCCATGATCCGATGTTTTTATTGTCAGTGTCATATCGAATCAGTTTATCAACGACACTGGTGGCTTCCTCAACCGAAGTAACGGGCAGTCGTCCAACCCCGATGTCTATCGTGTGGTTAACGGAGCCAGTGCCCTCGGTCCATGCGCCTTCGTTGTTTTCAAGGAACCCGAAGAAGTCATCTGAGGAATAGGTTTCCAGCGGATGTAGGGAATTGCGTGACTCGTAGGTCGGAACGAAATTGGTGTTTCCAGAAATCCGGTCTTTGTAGTCGTATGAACCCTTCCCAAAGAGCAGCAGGGATCTTAGGATACCGGGCGTCTTTGTGCTGTTGATCTTAACAAAGTTGCGAATTGCTGAAACATCCTGCCTTCCTCCCGAGAACTCATTGTAGATCTGTTCCGGAGTCACTACATGCACCGAGAGTCCGTTGAAAGACTCACGATGGGCTTTCAATCGCAGCGCCTGGTCAAGAAACAAGGGATGCGTTACGATGATAAGATTGGCGGAAGGGAGTCCGAGTAAATTCTGATTTTCAACATCCGCAGCAAGCGTGGGGGCATCAACACTGTTGTCAAACGCCACGAACTTTTTCAGGACTGACGTTTCGGTGCTGAACGTGGCCGTTGAATTGGTTTTGATAAACTCCTGTACTTTCGCATTCATTGGATCTGTTACATCCCAGATGGATGTGATCGAGGAGCCGCGATCAACCGAGAATGTCGAAACGGTATTCAATACCGATTCCGCAGAAACAAAGGTTGTCTGGTGCCCATACAGCGCGAGCTTGCGTTTAAAACTGAACAGGATGTAATCGAGATAGGCTTCGGAAGCCCCTGCCCCTTTGTTGAAAACATACTTTACCGACTGAGCATTGCGAGTGTCTGCCGAGAGATCAGATGAACTGAAAAGGAGCGTATCGCGCTTGTCAATTCCTTTCAATCCGTAGCGTGTGTTTGGTATCGGAATTATTTTTTGTTCGGCAACAAGAACATCGTTCACGAATACATTGAAGGATGAGTTGGTGTACGACTGGCCCATAACGTCTGAAACGATCTTGAAAGGCGTGGCCGGCACGATGCCTTCAATCGGGAAATTGAGCGTAAGTTCGTTGGTAGTGATTCCGAAGCGGTCGCCATACCATTCACGGCCCGATTGAAGGTCGTTTACTTCTTCTTTTTCGTAGAACCCATAATCATCGAAGGCTGTAATTACGGGGGCGGTGCTTCCGAGGTTAGGCGATAACTCAACACGCTTCCCGTTAGCATCACTTACGGTCAGGAAATAGAAATTCTTAGTGCTGTAAAGGTTTGTCTGGTGATAGAAACTTTGTGCTTTCAGATCGAAATAAGAACGGTCCGGGCCTTCGGCATAAAAAAGAATGAAGTCTGACCGGTCAAATTTGCCGTCAGCATCGCCTTCAATTTTGATCGCTATTTCAGCGAGGTCGTAAGGCTGGTTTTCAGATAACGCTTGTGGAAGCATTCCTCCACGTTGGCCGTAGATCCTGATCTTTGCCGGATCAATCTTATTGGGGTCAAAGCCGAACTGCCGGAGCAGGTCGAAACTGATTTTGTATACACCCGGCTTTTCTACTGCCATTTTTGCCCACCTGCCCGTGCGCAGCACCGATGATTGCGGAAGAACCTGGCCAGTGACGCAAGTGACCGAAATCAACAGCAATATCGTAAGAACGGGTCTCATTAAAGGCGTTTTCTTAGAGGTTCAGGTTAGCGGGAAAGTGCCTTTTCCCCTAACGACAAACCGATGTACAAAAGTATAATCAAGGGGATGGCGGCCACCTGAAAAATCAATAATAATAATACTGACAGCCCGAGGAAGGTAAACCTCATCTTATTATCCGCCCAGGTGAAATTTTTGAATTTCAGTGCGAAAATCTCAATACGGCTTACGAGGAGCAACGAAAACACGAACGTAATCGCGATCAAAGTTGCCGGATAAAACAGCCAGTCACCCACCGTTCCGTGAAGGAGAGGCAGAGACGTGATAAAAAGTGTATTTGCCGGAGTATTTAGTCCTTTGAAAGAATCGCGTTGCGTTTCGTCAACGTTAAAGATCGCCAGGCGCAAGGCCGAGAACATGGCGATGAGAAATCCAATAAAGGGAATGACTTCAGATGAGGAAGCATCGGATAGCATCTTATACATGACCATAGAAGGCAGGACACCGAAACTCACTACATCGGCAAGCGAATCCAGTTCTTTGCCAATGGGGGAGCTTACTTTCAACATGCGTGCGGTAAATCCGTCAAAGAAATCGAAGACGCAGGCAATCCATACAAACCACGCTGCGGGAATATTTCGGTCCTCCAGCAAAAAGACGATGCCGAGACATCCGCAAAGCAAATTGCAGCAGGTTAATAAATTCGGGATATGTCTTTTCATGGAGCGTTACTATTTGCTGATCACAGCGCAAAATGGATTTGTTTTTTTCTCGAAGCCGATGGTAGTCTCCGGGCCGTGGCCTGGATAAACAGTTACATCATCGGGCAGTGTAAAAAGTTTTTCGTGGATGCTTGAGATCAATGTATCAAAGTTTCCACCCGGCAGGTCTGTGCGGCCGATGCTGTTGTGAAAAAGCACGTCACCAGCGATTACGGTTTTAGCCTTTTCGTTGTAAAACGCCACGTGGCCGGGAGCATGGCCGGGAACAAACAACACCTGAAGTTTTTGATTGCCGAAAGTAATAACGTCTCCTTCCTTTACAAAGCGATCAGGTAAAGCTTCGTGATATTGAAAAAATCCGTAGCTGGGAGCATACGCACGAACTGCCTTCAATACCGGAAGATCAAGTTCATGAATCAAAAATTCGACTTTATATTTTTCCTTAACGAAGTCATTGCCCAGCACATGATCCACATGGCAATGCGTGTTCAGGAGCAGTTTTACAGTGAGGCTGTTGTCATCAATGAATGCCGCGAGTTCGTGTTTTTCTTCCGGTTCCAGACAACCCGGGTCGATCACCACGCATTCCTTTGTTTCATCAAATAAAACATAGGTGTTTTCCTGGAAAGGATTAAAAACAAACGACTCTACCTTCATCAACCGCAAATTTTTGTCAAAAATAGCCGGGTTTTTTGCACCAGCCCAATTATTTGGATCATTTTTAGGCCCTGGATTTATGGCAGAAAATGTTGACTATATAATTGTTGGGCAAGGTCTTGCCGGTGCTACCCTGGCGGTGCAGTTGTTAAAGCTCGATAAAAAAATTGTTGTCATTGATGAGCCGGCTAGAAATCGGGCATCGCGCGTGGCGGCCGGGCTGTTTAATCCGGTCACGGGTCAGAACTCGGTCAGGACCTGGATGGCCGACCAACTTTTCCCCTACCTGCACACTTTTTACAGGGACGTTGAGCATCGCACGGGACGCAAATTCTTCCATTCACAAACCATTTACAAACCCTTCTCATCGGTGGCCGAACAAAATGACTGGATGGCGCGAAGTGCTGAACCAGGCTACGCGGAATTTGTTGATCGCATTTCACTGGTCCCATCGTTTGGGTCGTTGTTACGCGATGATTTCGGAGGATTATTTCTAAAGCAGTCCGGCTTTTTAAACACAAACTATTTTTTGGATGGGGTGGCGGAATGGATAAGATCGCGGGGTTTGTTTTTGGATGAGCCGTTCGTAGACGAAAACCTTCGCGTTTTCCCCGATTTCGTTGAATATGGTTCCGTTAAAGCGTTGAAAATAATTTTTTGCCAGGGCGAACGGACAACTTCGAACAAATGGTTTCGCAATGCCCCGGTTCGGGCGCTGAAAGGCGAGACGCTACGTATAAAAATCGCCTGGGATAAAGACGTTATTTTGAACCGTGGCGTTTATATGGTGCCGGAAAGTGTGGCGGGCGAGTTTCGGGTTGGAGCCACCTATAAATTTAACGATCGCACTCCTGGCGTTACAGCCGAGGGCCGGAATGAACTGATGGAAAAGCTGAACGGATTTCTGAACATCCCATTTGAGGTTTTGGGGCAGGATTGGGGTATCAGGCCAACCACCAACGATAGAAAACCCCTGCTGGGATGTCATAAGGAAAGTGAAAGATTAGTATTTTTCAACGGATTAGGTACCAAGGGTGTGACGCTGGCACCGTATTTTTCGGAGATGTTGTCCCGCTGGTTGGAAAACTCGGCACCCATACACAAAGAGGTCGCCCTTACTCGTTTTAAATGATTATATTGGATTCCCCTAAAATGAAAATGACCTTGATACGAGGAATTGTAGCGGTTGTCGCGTTATTTCTTTGCAGTTCTGTTGCCGTAAATGCCCAGTACACCCAGGAAGTTTTTGGTAAAAACCGGATTCAATACAGGCAATTTAATTGGCAATACCTCAGTGGCGATAATTTCGATGTTTACTACTATGACGCACGGAAGGCTGTTGCCCAAAATGCGCTCGAGTATCTAGAAGCCGAATTCGATCGCATCACCGACCTGATAGGATATCCACCTTATTTTAAAACGAAAGTATTCTTGTATAACTCCCTGGCTGACCTTCGTCAAAGCAATGTCGGCCTGAACCGCACGGTGTTCACCGTGAATGGAGAAACGGAATTCATCAAGCCATATGTTGAAATCGCGAACCCCGGAACGGCCCAGGAGTTCAAGGAAGAACTGCTTTTTAAAATTTCGGAGTTGATGGTGAATGAGATGATGTTCGGAGGAAGTCTGAAAGACATTTTCCAAAGCAGCATCCTGATGAATTTGCCCGACTGGTTCGTAGATGGTGCATCGCTTTATGTCGCGAAGGGCTGGAGTGCGGAAATGGATGATTATATTCGTCAGCTGATGCAAAGCAGGCGGGCAAAAAAGATTACGCGTCTCACAGGAAAGGAAGCTGCATTGGCGGGCCAATCGGTTTGGAATTTCATAGCGGAAAAGTACGGTAAGAGCAGTGTAGGAAACATCCTGAATTACACACGCATTACCCGCAACGAAGAACGCAGTGTGCTCATTACGCTGGGTGTCAGCTTCCGGCAGCTCATGAACGAATGGCACAAATACTACTCGGAGATGGAGTCGAAAGTAAGCCAGTCGTATGTTTATCCGGCAGACTCCACACACTTTCCGCACCAGCATAACAAAACCACTGTTTTTACAACGCTCAAAATCAGTCCCGATGGCCGTTATCTCGCCTACGCGGAGAATGACCGGGGGCGATACATTGTTAAGGTGCGATCGCTGGAGAATGGCCGGGAACGAACGATCATATCCGGTGGAAGTAAGGTGATCAACCAACGTGTAGATTACCGCTCTCCGCTGCTGAGCTGGGCCGATGTAAACACACTTGGCGTGATTGGACTCAAAGGTGGGGAGTATGTTTTCTGGCTTTATGATCTCAGCACGCGTTCCAAACTTCCGCGTGAACTCGATCGGTTCAGCAACGTGCGCAGTCTTAACTTTTCAGGCAACGGAAGGCTGGCCATTGTAAGTGCTGACTTTGAAGGAAGAAACGACTTGTTCCTGCTGAGTTCGAGAAGGGACCGTGTAAGGCGATTGACCAACGACCTTTACGATGACCTGGACCCGAGCTTTATCCCTGGCACCAACCGGATCGTATTCAGCTCCAACCGGACAAGCGATACGCTGCGGTCAACACGCCAGGTAGTATTCGGGCAGATGCCGGAAAACTACAACTTGTTTGTGTTCGACCTGGATACAACAAAGAACGTGATGAAGCGCATCACCAACACGCTAAGCAAAGATTTTGCACCAATTGCTGCCGACAACGACAACTTCTTTTACCTCAGCGACCAGCGTGGAATTGTGAATCTCTTCAAATACAACCGTCCAACGGGGATTTATACGCAGGTAACCAACTTTACCTCAGGTATCAAAGAATACGATCTGAATTTCACGAACAATACGCTTGCTTTCGTAACGCACCGCAGAATGAAGCAGAATATTTACCTGCAACGTAACTTCAACCTCAATAAGTCAGTGTTCACCCCGGCAACACGGAGGAAGGAATTGCAACAGGCACGGGTGATCCGCGACAGAAGAAAGCAAGAGGAAAACAAGAACATGAGCATCAAGGATCTGCTCAATCAACGTCTCAAGGAATCGCAGCCACAAAAAGACTCAGTTCCTGTTCAACAGCCCGTTAGTCAAATCAAAGCAGACAGCGTTAAACAGGACACGCTGAAGAAGACATCAGACGTAGTCAACACGGACAACTACCAGTTCGATACCGAACCGGTTAAGAAAAAAGATCCTGTGGTAAGCACGGACAATTATAAGTTTGAAGACGAGCCGGCAAAAGAAGCTCAGCCAAGCGAATCATTTCTTTCACGCTACATGAAGGCTCGGGAAAAGAGCCGCGTTACGGGACCATTCCCATACGAGGAGAAATTCAGTGCTGACAACCTGGTGGCTTCGCTCGTGATGGATCCCATCCGGAAACTTGGTATTCTGCTCGAGACCCAGATGAACGATATGCTTGAGAACTACCGGTTCCACGGGGGAATCATGACCACCCTGGACTTCAAGCAAGGTGATGTGTTTGCGGAGTTCGAATATTTGCCCTCATTTATTGATGTGAGTGCGCGCTTTGATCGGAAGGCGATTCGCTATGACAATCCGATCAGTAACATCACATACAAATATACTTTGCATGAACTTGAGTTTGGAGCATCCATTCCGTTCACTGACCGGATGCGGTTTACGTTAAAGCCATTTGGCTCGATTGCCAGCTCGATCGATCTGGGCGACAACCCATTCCCGGCAACACCGCCCGTAGCGCGAACGAATTTCAATTACTACGCAGGTGCCAAGAGCGAACTCGTGTATGACAACTCAGTGACTACGGGCATGAACCTGATGGAGGGAACGCGTGGTAAAATCTCCATGCAGCATTACCAGGGGCTGAACACCGATCGGATTAGCTTTAGTAAAGCAACCGTTGACCTGCGCCACTACCAGCAAATCTATAAAGAGATTGTACTCGCAGTTCGCGGTTATGCAGGAACCTCATTTGGCAATTCGCCAAAGAAATTCCTGCTCGGGGGCATGGACAACTGGTTATTCAACCGCACAGAACTTGCCGGGGTGGATGGCGGGAATCAGCTCAATCCACTTGGCGCTGCTAATGAAAACCAGGATGTGCTGTTTGTTGACTTTGCTACCAATCTGCGCGGCTTCAACTACGCTACCTTGTTTGGAAACAGCGTAATGCTCTTCAATGCCGAGTTACGTGTGCCGTTGATTCGGGCGCTGACAAACGGACCGATAGCCTCGAATTTCTTCCGGAATCTGCAGTTTACAGCGTTCTACGATATTGGCAGCAGCTGGTCTGGTAAGCCTCCTTTCTCGTCAGACAACAGCGTGAGCTATGAAGTGGTGGAACAAGGGCCGTTCGAAGTGAAAATCAAAAACTACCTCAACCCATGGCTGTATAGCTACGGCCTTGGCGTGCGCACTGTTGTGTTCAGCTACTATTTGAAATTCGACCTTGCATGGCCGGTTGAAAACTACGAGGTTGGAAAGCCCCGCGGCTTCCTGACATTAGGGTTCGATTTCTAATTTACCAAACATTTTTTCGATCTTGCAGCCAATCACCCAGGATGCCTGGAGTTAAAACGCATTTGCATGATCAAATCCATGACGGGCTTCGGCCAGTCTACACTCGATGACGGCCAGTATCAGATTGCCGTGGAGGCCAAAAGTCTGAATTCAAAATTCCTTGACCTGAATCTTCGGTTGCCAAAAACTTTTTCCGACAAGGAAATTGAGGTACGCAACCTGATTAGTGAAACCTTGGAACGCGGAAAAGTTTCGGTTTCCATTGACTTTGAAAAAGTGGCTGACGGTCAGATCAGCCAGACCTACAACGATACGTTGTTTGTTGCCTACTATACTGAACTTAAAAAATTAGCGGACCGCGTAGTGGCCCCCTATGATTCACTGTTCCAACTGGCATTAAACTCACCGAATGTTATTCAGGGCAACGCCAAAGAGGAGGTGCCGGAAGAAATGTGGGCGAAGGTGAAGAAACTTCTCTCGGAGGTGCTTGCCCAATGCGACAAGTTTCGTGTGGATGAAGGAAAGGTGCTTGACAGGATGTTGACACAATGCTGTAAAGTGATCGAAGAAAATCTCGAACGAATTAAGGAACTCGATCCGAAACGCGTTCAGCGCATCCGCGACCGCCTTAAGAATAATGTTACTTCTTTTTTCGGGGAAGAAGGCTTCGATTCAAATCGCCTGGAGCAGGAAATTATTTTTTACATCGAGAAGCTCGATATCAATGAGGAGAAAGTTCGTCTGAAATCACACATCGACTATTTTCTCCAGGCCCTGCGTGAACCACAATCGAATGGCAAAAAGCTTACATTCATTACGCAGGAGATCGGTCGCGAGATAAATACCATTGGCTCGAAATCCAACGATGCAGAAATGCAGAAGCATGTTGTTGTAATGAAGGAAGAGCTGGAGAAGATCAAGGAGCAACTGAACAACGTGTTGTAAAACCAATCCATTTTACCACAGAGGAATTTTATCGATCAAGAGAAGTTGTAGGGAAGTCTGATTGGTAATTCATAGTTGGTTTTGCATTTGAGAAATACCGTGAGGTCACAGAGAAATACAGAAGCCTCGCTATCGCTCGAAAAAATGGTTTCGGTGTTCTCCAGCTAACGTTGCGGCTTGATCAATGAGGCTCTCGGATAAACTTGGATTACCTCCGTGCATCTCAGTGCGGCCTCTGTTTCTCTGTGTTGGCGGTATTTAAGTCCCCTTTAAGGGATTGAGGGGTAGGGGTTTATATAAGTTTCGCCAACGTGCTAATATACCGTTCAGGAATTTCGCCTTTCACAGCAGTCTGGTAGTCGCTGTAGCTGCACGGTACGATACTGTTTCGCGCGTAGCGTTCTTTTCCACTCGCATAGGGTACTTCCATCCACCACTTCTCACTGAACTTGCTCTTGTAAAATTGAATGGTTTCCGGATCTACGGGCATAGAGACAGTGTACTTGATGAAATCGTTGCTCTTGAAGTTCGATTCATTCTTACGATGGTGATATCCTTCAATGAAATACCAGATCATCGTAGCGATGACAGAAGCAGTCTTCTTGTGAACATCGTCAAAGGTTGGATTGTATTCGTAGAAACCGATCGAACTTAACTTTTCATTCAAGCCTGCATACCAGCAAATCTGGCAGGCTTCTTCGCCCGTGAGTCCGAAGGGTTGCGCATTGGCGTTGCCGGGAGCATCAGAAGAACGGATTGAAGTAATGTCAAAGGCGATCATGTCCGCATTTCGGATTGTGGGTTCGATTTCCTGGATATTTGTTCGCAGCTGGCCAATCCGAAACGCTTCGAAATATAGTTTCTCAAGAATTGAGACGGAAAGGGGATCGATGAGATAAGACTGATATGCGAGATGTGTATAGCTAAAAAGGTAGTTCGGTTCGTGGAGCAGGATCTTATGGACGTGCTGCCGGCTTGGACCGCATTCTTTTTTGTCTTCGAGGTCAAGCAATGCATCGACATTTAAAAAGCTTACCAGTTTTTCTAAACTTTCATAGCTGGTGTATTGTCCGTAGTCGAGATCGTGCGTTGCACCGAGAATTATGGGCAGCACATTTTTCTCAAGCAGCATACGGCATACTTCGCTGATCCGCACGTACGTTTCGTCAAGATCGATACCAGAATTTAAGTTGCCGAGGTCGACAATTTTATAGGAACCTGTTCCGCGTTTAAGATTGTAAAGTTTTCTACGAACGATATCTGCGCCTTGTGCCGAGCCATGGTTTGTAAGCGTACCGCGTTCATCGGTCACCCCGAAGATCGCGATGTTGGCGTCACGAAAATCCGGCATTTTATCCGCGAAGACACGAATATTTTTGTAGAAACTACTAGGCGATGAGATGTCGTGATACAGGGATTCATCGACAGGTGAGAAGAGTATCGTCAGGTCCATGGGGCTAAAATCTGTGTGAATATAAATTCAATGGCCGAAATAACCGAAAGTGCCGGGTTGAGAGGTCGGGGCGGAACCATTCAACGGCAGAACCGGCTGTATTAACCAAGCCCGCATGCGTTAACGGCTAAATATTGGCCAGGGCCGTCTTTTATGTCAATATTAGATTGATCCTGAGCCTATTAATTATGGTCAACAAAGTATCGATTCAGTACAAAAACGACCTAAAGGTCGTTGGCGTGGCGTTCCTGTTCTATGCGTCCGCATATTTGGGTTACGCCCTTACCTTCGATTCAAGCACACAAATTTCAACGTGGCCTCCATCCGGCATTGCATTCGCGTTGATGATTTTGTTGGGGCGGTCAGCATGGCCAGGCATAACGATTGGCTCCCTGCTGGCCAACGTGATGGGCTTCTGGAATGGAGCCGAGCTTAGTGTTCAATCCGTGATCCTGCTGTCAACGATGATCGCCCTGGCCAATACCAGTGAAGCACTCGTTGGAAACCTTCTCATCAAAAAGTGGGTGCAAACAGATTATCCATTTACGACAACGAAAAATACCTTCCGATTTCTTTTCGTCACCCTTTTTATGTGCTCCGTTGGTGCCGGTATAGCAACAGGTAGTTTGCTCCTTAATGGTGTAATTCAGCAGCCGGATATTTACAGGACCTTGTTGACCTGGCTTATCAGCAATATCACTGGTATTCTCCTGTTCACGCCATTTATTCTTGCCTGTCACTACTTTGCACGGCTGAAATTCAATCGATCGAACCTGATTGAGTTGGGCGCGCTGGTGGCAGTCGGAGTTTGTATCGTTTTCGTTTTAAAGATCGATTACGCCAACGTTACACTTGCGCGCGCAGTGCCTTTTTTGTTGATCCCGGTTTTGCTGTGGCTGGCGTTCAGATTTCACCTTGCCATTGCCATGACATTCGTGGTGCTCATTGCACTTTCCTCGATCTATATCTCGATCCGCGGTCTTGGGCCATTCACACTGGATGACCCAAGTCATTCCATTATTTTATTGCAAGTCTTTATTACCGTGATTAGCGTTTCAACCATCGTCTTATCTGCGACAGTGAAAGAGCGAAGAATTGCTGAAAAGAAGCTGCACGAGTTTAATGAAACACTTGAAGCGAAGGTGCAGGAACGAACACAGGCGCTTCATGCAGAAATCTCCACGAGAAAAGAAGCTGAGGAAAAGCTCCAAAAGACGAATCACGAGTTGAGCAAGCGAAATACTGAACTGGATAATTTTGTGTACAGCGTTTCGCATGACCTGCGGGCACCCATTGCTTCTGTTTTGGGATTGATCAACCTTGCCAGGAAAGACGGTAATCTTGCCATGAAAGATGTTTACCTCGAGATGATTCAAAAAAGCGCCAACCAGCAAGATCATTTCATCCGCGAAATTCTGGATCAATCGAGAAATTCGCGATTGGAAATAAAACGCGAGGAAATATTTTTCGAGCCGATTATTGAAGAAACATTCAATCAATTAAAATTTGCCACGGCTACCGGTCAACATGTTGAACGCATTGTTACCGTGAAGCAAGACCAGCCGTTTCATTCGGATAAGTGGAGGTTAAAAGTCATTCTTAATAATATCATTTCGAATTCAATCCGGTATCGCAACGGAAAAGACCCTGTAATAAAAGTAAATGTTGCTGTAAACCCGGATGGGGCGCTGGTGGAAATCGAAGACAACGGCAAAGGAATAGCCGAAGAACACTTGAATAAAGTGTGCAATATGTTCTACCGCGCAACCGATGATGGTGCTGGCTCAGGGCTGGGTCTTTACATTGTGAAGGAAACGATTGACAAATTGAACGGTTCCATGAAAATCGATTCTCAGGTTGGGCGTGGAACAATGGTGAGCGTGAATATTCCAGCAGCACTCGAGTGTTAGCCGCAGTGACTCAATAGCACCAGGTTCCAAGAAGATTTAAAGCTTCTTTTTACTCAGCTATAAAAAAGAAACCAGGAGTGATCAACCTCCTGGCGTTTGTTTCGTGACAGTCTTAGTAACTATTTTTTTGCAAAGCGGTAGGCGTACGAGACGGATACCAACCAGTCTGCGAATGCTGCATCACCATGCTGGTACTGTCCCGTGATCTCGGTTCTCTTTTTGTCGAGAACACTTTGGGTCCTGTTGCGCTCAAGTGCGATAGGAACATTTATTCCGAACGTATGATTGCCAGTGGTATAGAAGAAAGACGGCTCGGCCGAAATAATGTAGCCGGGTCTTCTGAAACCATCACTCTTTCCAATCAAATCTTCAACCGGAATACATTCCATTCTGGCTCCAAGTGAGGCCTGGATTCCATTGTGGCTATAGCGGCCGCCAGCACGAGCCATGTACTGGTCAGGAACTGACATTTCATTCGACAATGGGATGTTGTTCGTGAGGTTGGGGCTCCGAAGCACTCCGTTTGTATTGCGTGGATTCACCATATACATCGCATTCACATAACCAAAGATTCTGCCTTTAATAAGGTGGCTAAAGTCTACTTCTGCGATCACGCCTGTGCCGCCATCGCCAAGTTGAATGGACTGGTCCACCGGCAATAAAGTTGATCCTTCCGGTTTCTGGAAATAATCTTTAACGTGGTAGTTGCCAGTAGGAAGCTTTACGCCCAATCCAGCAATAAGACTTCCTTTGCTATACTTTGGCATCGTATTGAGGTATGCTACAACCCGAAGATCACCGAAGCCAGTTGATTGCGTGTGAAATCGTTCCTGGTTAGGATTGGTTTGTGTAGAATTTCCAAGGTGCTCATATAAGGAAGAGCGATCAATCCAGATATACGGAACGTAGGCTGAAACGCTCCACTTCGAATTGAAGGTGTACGTCAGACCGAGGTTTATTGAGTTGTCGTTGTTGATTACCTCAGTCCCGTTTTCTACGCGTTCCGTTTCCTCGTGTTTTCCTCTGAAGTGCTTGTACGAACGGAAATAGCGATAATTCAAGCTTGCCTGCCAGCCACTGAAGTTTTGGTCCGTGCCCCAGTTAAGGGAACAAGATGACATGTTCTTTACCGCTACGCAACCCTGCGCAGAAGCATGTTCAGACAAAGCAATAGTAAAGGCAAACGCTAAAAAAGAGTAAAAATATTTTTTCATATAGGGTTAAGAGTTAAGGTTGAGTAATAGATCGCGACATGGCGCGAGGGTCCAAGTCGATTGACGTCAAAAAAATTAACCTTAAGCCTTTGGTGGCGGAGCGTGCCGTGAGATGATTGCCTGGTGGAGATTAAAAGTCGGGTCTGCGAAGAGGAGGTGCGCGATCCAGCCATTTCCATACTGCATCAGCGAAGTTTCGTTCCCTTCAAAGTCTTTCAGGAATTTGCCAAACACGTTCAAGGTGTTTTTTGAATTTATAGGCAGGTCGTTGGTTTTTGCAATGTAGTCTTTAAGGCTCTCGCTTATCTGTTTTGAAGAGACGTCACGGATACAAACAACGTAGATGGTGTCGTTCTCAAGCTTTTGCTTGATCATTTTATAGAACGTGCCCTTGTGCTCAAATTTCCCGTCCACGCTTTCAAATCCGTTTTCCAGCAGCGGGTAAGGAAGTGCCACGGGGATTCTTAACTCAAGCGTTTCGCTGGAGCCGAATTGATTTTTCTCGATCTTTTTTGAAAGTAGGCGATCCGAGCGATGTTGCAGCCCAATGAAAACGAGGTAATAGCCTCCAACATTGAAGAGGAAGATCAAAAGAAGTAATATCGAGACTAAGCGTTTCAATGGGTGATAGACACCCTAGTTAGGACTTTTCATGCACGAAGTCAACGTATTTGAAATCTTTTCAATGGACGTTGACTTCGTCAAGGCCTCCTAACATGTGTTAGATGTGCAACGCCTAGGCTACGGCCAGCTGCTTAACGGACTGACTGTGTGTCACTACCGCCTTAGATGACAGGATAATGCCAACACCTTCAATTTTTGAAAGGGCGTGCAACTTTTCCAGGCTGATTTTACCCAGCATATACTGTTTTCCCCCTGACGCGTATCCGGATTCAAAATGATTGAAATCCGCGATGGAAACCTTGCTATCATGATCGAAGCTGATGTACGCTTCTACAGACAGGTCATTGGAGAATTCAAGGTCAGTATCCTGCTGGTGTTTCTTGTATTCGTAAGCGTAGTCATAGTTCAATGCCGAGATGTCCGAGAGCACGGCAGAGCCGGTAGGGTAGCTTCCTGCGCCCTTGCCGATGAATAACTGTGTTTCAGCAAAAGCACCCTTCACCTGGACCGCATTAAACTCATTTCGGACAGACGCCAACGGATTGGTATTTTCGATGAATTGAGGTGCAACGAAACCGTACACTTTTCCATCATGCTTAAAGGCGCGTGCAATGAGCTTGATCGTGTAGTTGTTCTCCTGGGCAAATTTGAGATCCAGGTTGGTAATGCGGTCAATGCCGATGTTGATCACTTCTTCAGGCTTCACAAAAACTCCGAAGGTGTGGGCAATGGCAATCACCAGCTTGAATTTCGGATCGAAGCCCTTTACGTCAAGGGTTGGATCGGACTCCGCAAAGCCTAGCTCCTGGGCTTTCTTCAAGGCGTCTTCGTAGGATTTTTTTTCGTCAAAAACTTTCGTAAGGATATAATTGGTTGATCCATTAAAAATCCCTTCAATGCTGCTGATAAGGTCGTTATCGTAATACTCTTCCAGGTTCCTGAGAATCGGGATGCTTCCGCAGACAGCTCCTTCATACAGCACCGGCTTGCCATACTTTTGCTGGAGCTCGTAGATCTCCTCCAGGTGTTCAGCCAGCATTTTCTTGTTTGCTGTTACCACAGCTTTGCCGTTTTTTAATGCGGTTGTGACAATCTCGTAGGCCGCGGTTGCATCATCGATCAGCTCCACAACAATGTCGATTTCCGGGTCATTCAGAATTTCAGATTTATCGAACGTAAAGAAATGATCCGGAATCGGGCGCGTTTTATTCTTGTTTTTGACGCAAATCTTTTTGATTTCGCCTTTCACGCCATGCGTTTCATGGAGCACGTGATATAGGCCCTGTCCTACACAACCGAAACCAAATACTCCGAGTTTGAGATTTTTTTTCATACAAGAACTTCGCTGTTTGCTGTTTTAAAAAAGTGTTTAATGATTTTTTTTATGTGTTCGAATTCCACCAGGAATCCGTCATGTCCGTAAATTGAGCTGATCACTTCGAGTTTTGCGCCTGGAATAGTTTCCGCGAGGTATTCTTGTTCCGTCAACGGGAAAAGAATATCGCTGTCGATGCCAATGACGAGTGTCTTCGCTTTGATCGTTTTCAAAGCTGCTGAAATGCTGTCTCGTTTTCTGCCTACGTTGTGACTGTCCATTATTTTAGAAAGGAGCCAGTACGTGAACGTGTTAAAGCGGTTGGCAAGTTTTTCGCCCTGGTAACGCTGATACGTTGATGCCCGGAAGTCGTCTGTAACTTCATTATTTTTTTCTGATTGCGTCTCCTGGTACGTCTGGTACTGGCGGTAGGAAATCATGCCGATAGCGCGTGCGGCTTTCAAACCTTCGATGCCCGCACGTGGATCATTGTCCTTCCACGTAGGGTCGGCCTGGATCGCCAAGCGTTGTGCTTCATTAAATGCAATCCCCCAGGGCGAATGCGCGGCATTACACGCAATAGGGAGAATGAATTCGAAAACTTCAGGGCGAATAATGGCCCACTCAAGTACCTGTTGGCCTCCAAGCGACCCTCCGATCAACGTATGAACCTTCTCAATTTTTAAATGCTCACGGAGGAGATCATACGCAGCCACAACATCTCGCACGGTCAAGGTTGGGAAATCATGATAATACGGTTTGCCCGTGTTCGGGTGATAGGAAAGAGGTCCTGTTGAGCCGTAGCAGCCCCCAAGAATGTTTGCACAGATTATGAAGTGCCTTGACGAATCAAATGGTCCGTCTGCGCTGAAGAGCCCACCCCACCAGTCGGTGAAGTCAGAACTTCCGGTAAGCGCGTGGCAAATCCAAACCACATTATTCCTCTCGGCATTCAATCGCCCCGAGGTGGTGTACTTCAACTGAAACGAAGGCAGTCGTTCTCCGCCCTCAAGTTCGAAAGGTTGGTTGTAGTGAAATGTGTGATCTGTTCTTTCCATAATTATAAAAAATCCCGAACCTGACTGGGAAGAGGCCCGGGATTACAGTCAATTTTACGATACGAGTTCGCCCTGAAAAACTTTTTCGAAAGCTTGTTGAAAATCGGCTTTGATGTCGTCAATGTGTTCAATGCCTACTGACACGCGCAGCAGTGTAGGAAGCACACCTGCCGATATCTTTTCTTCCTCAGTCAGTTGCTGATGCGTTGTAGCTGCGGGCTGAATGATCAGCGTCTTTGCATCGCCCAAATTGGCCAGGTGGCTGACGAGTTTAAGGTTGTCGACAACTTTGGTTGTGTGCTGCTGTGTTCCTTTCAATGTGAATGACAGTACGGCACCAAATCCGTTGCGCAGGTATTTTTTAGCCAGCTTGTGATAGGTGCTGGTTTCAAGGCCTGGATAGTTGACGCTTTCAACCAGTGGATGTTGCTCAAGCCATTTTGCAAGGAGCAATGCATTGTCAACTGCGCGCTGAACGCGAAGCGAAAGTGTTTCTAATCCCTGAAGGAACAAGAATGAGTTGAAAGGACTAAGAGCTGGTCCAAAGTCGCGAAGGCCCTCTACACGCGCGCGAATGATGTAGGCAATGTTTGGCAAGCCTAGTGGATTGTTTTCGCCAAACACTTCAGCGAATTTCAATCCATGATAGCCCTCAGACGGCTCTGTAAACTGAGGAAATTTGCCATTGCCCCAATTGTAATTTCCGCCATCAACAATCACACCACCGATCGATGTGCCATGTCCGCCAATCCACTTGGTTGCTGAGGCTACAACAACATTGGCACCATGATCAAATGGTCTGAATAAATATCCGGCTGCACCAAAGGTGTTGTCTACAATGAGCGGCAGGTCATGTTTTTTCGCGAGTGCTGCGATTGCCTGGAAATCCGGAATATTGAAGCCGGGATTTCCGATGCTCTCAAGGTATATAGCTTTTGTATTTTTATCGATGAGTTTTTCGAATGCTTCGGGTTTATCGCCCTCGGCAAAACGCGCATCGATACCAAGTCTTTTAAATGCTACCTTGAATTGGTTGTACGTTCCTCCATATACAAAGGACGTGGACACAAAGTTATCGCCTGCCTGAAGAATATTGTTGAGTGCGAGGAATTGCGCTGCCTGACCTGAGCCGGTTGCAAGGGCCGCCACACCACCTTCAAGCGCTGCAATTCGTTTTTCGAACACATCGGTGGTTGGATTCATGATGCGCGTGTAGATGTTTCCGAATTCTTTCAATGCGAAGAGATTCGCTCCGTGCTCCGAGTCTTTGAATGTGTATGAAGTTGTTTGGTAAAGCGGTACTGCGCGTGAACGAGTAGTTTGATCTATTTCCTGTCCGGCATGTAATTGTAATGTTTCGAATCTTAAGTTTGACATAAACGTAAATGTTTTGATTGTTGAAGAAAGATTTTGAAGAAGATGGGTATAGCTGTAACCATAAGCTGCCTGTCACGTGGCAGGGTCATAAGCTATTCGTTGCTGTAAGCGATACGCTTTGTAATTGTTAGATTAACAGCAACAGCACGCGCAACAACAGCAGGCCTCTTCTTCGGCACAGCAACAATCATCCTGCATGCAGATGCAGGAAATGTCGAGGGATGGAAATAGTCGCGAAACAAGCGTACTGAAGCTTTCAAAGCTTAGTCCTGAGTGGAGAGTGTTGATGATTTTTTTCATTTTACTCGGTTTATATTTCTCTCGCCACCTTGACGAGAGTCAGGATTTAGCACCTTTATCCAGCTTCAGCTGGATGGTTGCTAGCGCTTCACAGAGCCTGTCTCTCCACGCTTCTTTATAAATCGATTAAGCGGAATGCTTGTCGACTTTGATACTACAAACGTAGACCCTGAATGCATTGTTTCCAAACGCTTTACTGAAAAATTTTTTGTATAGCCGCTGACGACTGTTAGTTGGATGAGGCGATTTGTGGGTTTTTAACGCTCCTACAACGGTTGAGAAAGAATTGAACAAATTTACTACAAGCTGTGAGTTTGAAGCTAAAAGACTGGGGACGCTACGCCTTTTTTGGAGAATGCGCCTCCGATTTACTGCAGAAGTCTTGTTGCAGCTTGTATCCCGCGGCTCAACCTGCAGCTTCCAACGACCCTACTTCCATTGCTCGCCTGATCAGCATGATCTGCCCGGCATGGTACACGTCATGATGAATAATTCCATTTAGCAAGGTGTTGTAGGTGTAGTTCTGCTCAGATACCGGCACGAGCTCGCTCAACTTGTAGACCGGAAATGTTTCGATTAGGGCAAGTAGTTGTTGTTGTGAATTGTCAAGTTCTGCCAGTACGTTTTGCCAGTCATCGCGCTTGGGAAAGTTCATGGAGTCACTCACTACATAAGAATTGTTGCCCTGGAGGCGGTTAATGACATAGAGGCGCCATGACGTCATGTGGGCTACAAGCTCTATGATGCTGTGCGTGTTGCCGATCCGCTTCAACGCCAGTTCGCGATCAACGTCCTTCAGCGCTTCCTTTACAGACGGGCCGTGCCACGCGCCACGCTCAAAGGTGCGTTTCAATAGTGAAAGGATTTTTTCTGTTTCTGTCTTCATCAGTTAGGAATTTGGCATTAGGGATTGGGCATTTGTGGATGTGGTGCTGAGCACGTGTATGAATTAGTTTGTAAACCAATTTACGAAACTAAATAATGCGTAGAATAAAAATGTCGACTGAAGCTAACCAGTCGACACCATCGCTGCATACTAATGCCAGATTCCTAATGCCTGACTACTACGTCAACATACCACCATCAACTTGCAGCACTTGGCCTGAGATATAGGTTGACATATCCGACCCCAGGAATACACATGCGTCAGCAACATCTTCAGGCTTTCCGCCACGCTTCAACGGGATGGCATCTCTCCAGCTTTGAACAGTTTTTTCATCGAGCTTGCCGGTCATTTCAGTTTCAATAAAACCGGGGGCGATGGCATTTGAGCGGATGCCGCGCGAGCCGAGCTCAAGCGCAACTGATTTTGTGAATCCGATGATGCCTGCTTTTGAGGCAGCATAGTTTGCCTGCCCGGCATTTCCTTTCAATCCAACAACCGAAGTCATATTGATAATCGATCCGGATTTTTGTTTCATCATCTGCTTGGTTACAGCCTTAACTGTATTGAAGCACGATTTCAAGTTTACATTAATAACCTTGTCCCAGCTCTCTTCGTTGAGGCGAAGGAGAAGGTTGTCCATAGTAATACCAGCATTGTTGATGAGAATATCCAGCGATCCGAAATCTGCTATTACATCGTTGATCAGTTTTTCGGCCTGCGTATAATCAGAGGCATCCGAGCGGTAGCCTTTTGCTTTCACACCTTTGGATGCGAGCTCTGCTTCCAGTGCTTGTCCTTGTTCTACACTCGATAAATAGGTAAAGGCCACGTTGGCGCCTTGCTCTGCATATTTAATGGCAATAGCGCGTCCGATGCCTTTCGAAGCACCCGTAACAAGCGCATTTTTTCCCTGGAGTAGTTTCATTCTGTATTCTTTTGTTTACACTGTGGCAAATTTGAAAACTTCTCGCCAATATTAAAACTATAGTTTTAAGATAATGACGCTGTCTAAACGGCCCTTCATCAAGCCATCCTTCTTCGTGGTGTGCGGGCTGCTTTTCCTGGGCATGGTGCTGGCGGTGGCAATGTTGCCGTATGGCCAGGTGCGCTTGACGTACGATTCCCATGACATTCTACGCGCAAGTGAAAATTTGCATACGTATCTGCGCGGAAGAAATCCTGACGGCCATTCTTATCTTGTGCGCGCACCGCTGCATCCATTTTTGCTTTCCTTTTTCCGTGACAAGCTATTGGCATTTTGGTGGATCAACATCTTGTCGCTGGCAGGTTCGTTGTTCCTCGTTTTCAAGATCTGCCGAAATGTGGCGTTGTCTGTCACCTCCTCTGTGGGTGTCATGATCGTCACCGGGGCATTTGTTCCATGGCTGTTGAATTTCCAGTTCGCGTGGACCGAGCCGTTGTTTATCATGCTAATTCTCCTGCTGTGTTACGCGTTGCAAAACAATGGATCGCCTGGATGGGTGCTGGTCATCTGCGTTTCACTTTTCATGGTTAGAAAGTCTGGCCTTTTTTTCTTTGCCGGGGTTGCAATGGTATACGTGTTGGATCGGAAGCTATTGTATGCAGTAGTGATGGCATTGGTGGGTGCGGTTATTTTTGCCGCCTGGGAGTGGCTTGAATTTTCCTTTGCAAGCACAGGTTTTTTCCCGGACTGGCTTCCGAAGCTTGAGTCGTATTCGCGGATCTATTACCTCGAAGCGGTGACCTCCTGGTTTTTACCGTTGCGGATTCCCCTTTTGTTTCGTTCAATTGTTATTCTCGTTGCCGTAACAGCTGCCTTTGCATTATTTCGAAGCGAAATATTTTTCGTTTCACGTCAACGCCAGAATCTTGTTTTGCTGGTGCTGGGCGCAACATATTCCCTCATTCTAATTTCCTTTCGCGGTGTATCAGAATACGAAGATGCAGAGCGCTATCTTTCAATACTTGTTCCCCTATGGTTCCCATGGGCAGCTTCGATAGCGGTACGGGTTTTACAAAATGGTTCCCGGAGGGCTGGAATTTTCATTTTCGGCTCACTGGCGCTGTGGCTTTTGTATATTTTTTTGCGACTGGTGCACTATCTCTTCTGGTCGGTTGTTTAAGGAGGAGGTAATTCATTCTCCGCGATCAAAATCGCTTTTGAATCATCAAACTCCGGTTTATCTTTGGCACCAATAAAAAATCAGCACTATGTCAAAATATGATGTAATCGTTATAGGCAGTGGACCCGGTGGATACGTGGCCGCTATTCGCGCTTCTCAGCTCGGTATGAAGGTGGGAGTTGTTGAGAAAGCAGAATTGGGTGGCGTTTGTTTGAACTGGGGATGTATTCCAACAAAAGCGTTACTCAAGAGCGCAAATGTTTTTGAATACATAAAACACGCAAAAGATTATGGTGTTGAAGTGAAAGATTTCAAGGCAGACTTCCAGGGCATCGTAAAACGAAGCCGTGATGTCGCTGCTTCCAATAGCAAAGGAATCCAATTCCTGTTTAAGAAGAATAAGATCGACCATATTGCCGGCTACGGAAAGCTTAAGAAAGGCGGGAAAGTGGAAGTGGAAGCCGATGGCAAGAAGACGGAATACGAAGCGAAACATATCATCCTCGCTACCGGGGGCCGCTCACGTGAACTGCCAGCGATCAAGCTTGATGGTAAGAAGATCATCGGATACCGCGAGGCGATGGTGCTTGAAAAAGCTCCAAAGAAGTTGCTCATCATTGGATCGGGTGCAATTGGAGTGGAGTTCGCTTACTTCTACAACACGCTTGGAACGGAAGTAACAATCGTTGAATTCCTCCCGAGAATTGTTCCGGTGGAAGATGAAGAGGTTTCGAAGACCCTTGAAAAGAGCTTCAAAAAGAATGGTATGACCATTCATGTGAATTCTGAGGTAACCAAAGTTGATACCAGTGGTGCAGGTTGCGTTTCGACCGTAAAAACTCCAACTGGAGAAATCAAGATTGAATCAGATATCGTTCTGTCGGCAGTTGGCGTTACTGCAAATCTTGAAGGCATCGGTCTTGAAGAAGTTGGCGTAAAGACGGAGAAAGGAAAGGTCATCGTTGATGACTTCTATAAAACCAACGTACCGGGTGTGTATGCTATCGGAGACATTGTGAAGGGTCAAGCTCTTGCTCACGTAGCGTCAGCAGAAGGAATTATTTGTGTTGAGAAAATTGCAGGGCACAACCCTCAACCACTCGACTACAACAACATTCCGGGCTGTACATATTGCTCTCCGGAAATTGCGTCCGTGGGTTACACCGAAGAAGCAGCGAAGAAGGCAGGCTACCAGATCAAGGTTGGAAAATTTCCGTACAGCGCTTCCGGCAAAGCGAAGGCAGCCGGTGCTACTGACGGATTTGTGAAAGTGATCTTTGATGCGAAATATGGCGAGTGGCTGGGCGCTCACTTCATCGGTGCGAATGTAACTGAAATGATTGCCGAAGTTGTTGCAGCGCGCAAGCTGGAAACAACGGGTCATGAGATCATCAAGTCAGTTCATCCTCACCCTACCATGAGTGAGGCCATCATGGAAGCTGCGGCAGCAGCGTATGATGAAGTGATTCACCTTTAAACTCGTTTGCAGCACAATCTAGGACGACTGGGGAAACCCAGTCGTTTTTTTGTGGGTAAAGCGAATGCAACCTGAAACTTGGAGCCTTGGATTGGTGACGGAAAGAAATAAAAAGTCGATC
>DASWTP010000304.1:0-31742 GCA_036402075.1 Chryseosolibacter sp.
TCCATCCGTTTCACCGGTCATGAAGCTTGAGCTATCTGGCAACAACGCCAAGCTCGCGAGAGAAATCGAAGGAGGAAAAGAATACCTGGAAGTAAGTCTTCCGTTCGTTGCGGGATGCCAGGAGCCAATTGCAGAGTGGAAAATTCCAAACATGCGCGGCATTATGTCGGCCCGTACAAAACCATTGAAGGTCGTAGAAGCAAAGCCTGTTAACAGTGGCGTGTCAACGCAAAAGTTCGAGCTTCCGCCACCCAAAGGTTCGGTAAAGATGATCCCGGCCGACAATGTAAAAGAGCTGGTAAACCTGTTGAAGAACGAAGCAAAGGTTTTGTAAGGAATTCGAGATCCGTTTTGAAAATAACTGTATGGCAATATTAGTTTTTGTAGAGACTGCAGAAGGAAAAGTAAAATCAACCTCACTGGAGGCGGTTGCCTATGCGAAGGCGATGGGCGATTCGGTTACCGCTATTGCGCTGGGCGAAGCTGACAAGGCAGAGCTTGGGGCGCTTGGTAAAATCGGAGCGCAGAAGGTTTTACATGCTGAAGATAAAAAATTAAACGAAGGCATCATTCAGGCGTATGCAGAAGTGCTGGTGAAAGCCATGGAAGATGAAAAAGCCGATACGCTTGTATTGGCCAACTCTTCGCTTGGAACTCCCGTGGCTGCGCGTGTAGCAGCCCGGACCGGGGCAAGTCTTGCTTCAAATGTCATTGGTCTTCCGAATACTTCTTCCGGGTTTGTTGTGAAGAAGAGCATTTACACAGGAAAAGCTTTTGCTTTTGTTGAACTGAAAAATGCGAAGAAGGTAATTGCATTGAAGAAAAACGCAGCGGAGGTGAAGCACGTTGGCAGCGATGTTGCCGTCACTCCCTATTCGGTTTCCATTCCTGATACAGCCTTTAAAGTAAAGATTACATCATCGGAAAAAGCTACTGGGGAAATTCTGCTGCCCGAAGCTAACATTGTCGTTTCAGGAGGCCGCGGGATGAAAGGCCCTGAGCACTGGGGCATGTTGGAAGAACTCGCCAGAACGCTGCATGCAGCAACCGGTTGCAGTAAGCCGGTGTCGGATATGGGATGGAGACCACACCATGAGCACGTAGGGCAAACCGGTGTTAAGGTTGCTCCACAATTATACATCGCGGTCGGAATTTCCGGGGCGATCCAGCACTTAGCGGGCGTAAACTCGTCAAAGTGTATTGTCGTCATTAACAAGGACGCTGAGGCACCATTTTTTAAGGCAGCCGACTACGGGATCGTTGGTGATGCTTTCGAAATTATTCCTAAATTGTCCGAAGCGATCAAAGCTGCGAAGTAAGTGAAGAAGATCAAACTAGAAATATTAGGACTTTCATCAAGCCAGTCGCAAACGGGTTCTTTTGCCCTTGTACTCGGTGAGACCGATGGCAACCGCAGACTACCCATTATCATCGGGATGTTCGAAGCCCAAGCCATCGCCATTGAAATTGAAAAGATCGTCCCAAACAGACCGATGACTCACGATCTGTTTAAATCGTTTGCCAATAATTTTCATTTCACGGTTGAAGAAATTGTAATCTCAGACCTCAAGGAAGGTGTTTTCTTCGCAAAAATTGTCTGCTCAGACGGACTGAAAAAATCCGAAGTAGATGCTCGTCCTTCGGATGCCATTGCAATCGGTCTGCGGTTCGACTCCCCGATCTATACATACGAAAGTATTCTGGCGGAAGCCGGGATCGTGCTCACCGATGAAGCCGAGGAGGAAAAAGTCGAGCCTAAAGCCGAACCGAAAGTGAAGGCAAAAAAGGAAACCAGCTCGAAGAAAGACGATTTTAAAAATTATTCCGTTGAAAAGCTCAATGACCTGCTGAAAGATGCAATCGATAAAGAAGATTACGAGCGCGCAGCGAAAATTCGCGATGAGCTGAGCAAACGAAACTAACTATAAAAAGTGCAAAGCATAAGAAAGGCGGGTGGTAAATCATCCGCCTTTGTTATTTTAAGGTGGAGGCATTCTTGAATCCCGCAAACCCACATCAGTTTCCTGTATCGTGCACATCACGCATTCGGAAAGCCCCACAACCCAGCAATCCCGACATCAATTTCCGTTCGCTCAGCGCACGGTTTTAGGTCAAAAAATCGTATCTTGATCGAACCAATCAACGCTTATGAAATCCTCCATTTCCACCTTCATTCTTTGCGTGATCGTATTCTCGGTTTCCGCGCAAAAAGACGTTCAAAAGAAATTTCAAACGCAATTTATTGACGTCACCAATGGCGGCACCATCGAACTGCCGGAGGGCCGTTTTCAACTCGATGCCAGCCTCTGGCTTGACGAGAAAAAGAACGTCACCATTAAAGGCGCAGGCATGGATAAGACGATTCTTAACTTCAAAGGACAGCTTTCTGGCGCGGAAGGAATCAAGATCACAAATTCGTCCTCCATTATTCTCCAGGACCTCTCGGTTCAGGATACCAAGGGTGACGCGATCAAGACGCAAATGGTTGACGGAATCACGTTCAGGAATGTGAAAGCAGAATGGACAAACGGTGGTAAGAAGGATAACGGTGCCTACGGGTTGTATCCGGTGCAATGCACGAACGTCCTCATCGATGGATGCACGGCAATCGGTGCAAGCGATGCCGGAATTTACGTGGGGCAATCGCGATACATTGTGGTGAAGAATTCCAAGGCATATCAAAATGTTGCCGGAATTGAGATTGAGAACTCCTGGTATGCTGATGTTTATGACAATGAAGCGCACAACAACACCGGTGGGATTTTGGTGTTTGATCTTCCTGACCTCATTCAGAAAGACGGGGGATACGTTCGCGTTTTTAAAAATAACATTCACGACAATAACCACGTTAACTTCGCACCAAAGGGAAACACCGTAGGTAAAGTTCCGCAGGGCACCGGCTTAATGATCCTGGCAACACGGCATGTAGAGGCTTTTGAAAACAGGATTGTCAATAACATCTCCGCGGGAACTGCCATTGTAAGCTATCACATTACCGAAAATCCTATCAACGACAAATCCTACAAACCTTTCCCGGCCGATATATACATTCACGACAATTACTACGAGCGTCCACGCGTGAAAGCAACCAGCAAAGGGCGGCTTGGCAAGATGTATAAGTTCAAGCTGAGATTTGGAAAAGATGTACCGCATATTCTATATGACGGTATCGAGGATAAAGACAACAAGAATCGGAACATCTGCATCAAGAACAATACGAACGCTACGTTTGTAAACATCGATGCCGAACATGGCTTTAAGAACAAGTCGCGCGACATGTCTCCACACGACTGTACTCAGTCGCCCATCAGTCCTGTGAACTTAACAGCCCGCACGAACTGAACACCAATGAAACGTTTACTGTTTGTTGGAAGTGTGTTGTTGATCGTTGTTTCGTCATGGACAAGCATCGACTCTTTCAAGCGGGAGGAAAAGCTTTCGTCTTACGGATTCTTTACAGGCAAACTTTCGGACCTAACGCCAGCCGAAGGCGTTTATCGTTACGATCTGAACACGCCACTGTTCAGTAATTATGCCGAGAAGCTAAGGTTTGTAAAACTGCCGCAGGGAACACAGGCTGAGTATAACGACACCACCGCTTTTTCGTTTCCTGTCGGGACAGTGCTGATCAAGAACTTTTTTTTCTTGAACGACTTTCGAAAGCCTGAAAAAGGAAGGAAGATTCTGGAAACCCGGCTGCTGGTGCATGAAGAGGAAGGGTGGCAGGCGTATCCCTATATCTGGAACGATGAACAAACCGAAGCGATTTATGACCCTGCTGGTGAAACAAAGTCGGTGACGTATGTTAGTCCCAGTGGAAAAAAAGTGACTACACCATACGTGATTCCCAACAAGAACCAGTGCAAAGGCTGCCATATCCGTAATTCAAAAATGGCGCCCATCGGGCCCTCTGCACGTCAGCTTAATCGCGACATTGATTTCCAGGGCAAATCAGAAAATCAACTGGTTTATTGGAATACACTGCGATTGTTAAATAAGGTTGATTTCACCACATCTCCCGCTCTTGCCCGATGGGACAATGCATCCAGTACGTTGAATGACCGTGCGCGTGCTTACCTGGACGCCAACTGTGGCCACTGTCATTCGAAGGCAGGTCCCGCCAGCACCTCCGGATTATTTCTCGACATTCATGAGCGAGACCTTGGAAGACTTGGCGTGAACAAGGCGCCAGTGGCTGCCGGAAGGGGAACCGGTGAATTGAAATATGACATCGTACCGGGCGACCCGGATCATTCAATCTTGCTCTACCGGATGAAGACCAATGACCCCGGGATCGCCATGCCGGAAATCGGGCGAGAACAAATTCACAAAGAAGGTGTAGCTTTGATCGAAGAATGGATTCGAAAAAACACTTTCGCCCGGAATGACTGAAAAACAAACCCTGCTTACCAATCACCTCGCGCAATTCGTTTCAGATCATAAAAAAGAATTTGTTGATAGAGTTCTCGATCAGCGCACCCGATACGTTACCATTGTCCTTGAAAACATTTACCAGTCGCAGAACGCCAGCGCAACACTGCGCACGGCCGAGTGCATGGGCTTGCAGGAAGTTCATATTGTTGAGAATACAGCAAAATATCAATTGAACATTCGCGTCTTAAAGGGTGCAGACAAGTGGCTGGATATACATCGCTATCGTACGCGAGGTGAAAACAACACCGAAACATGCTTTGCCAAATTGAGGGCTGGCGGTTATAAGATTTTTGTCGCTGATCCCGCGGAAGATGGGGTTTCCATCGATGATCTTGACGTAAATCAGAAAATTGCACTGGTTTTCGGTAACGAGTTGCGTGGCGTTTCAGATTATGCCGTGGAGCATGCGGATGGAAAGATGAGGATCCCGATGTATGGATTCACGGAAAGCCTGAACATCTCCGTCAGTGTCGCGATCAGTTTGAATAGTATCATGAAGAAATTGCGTGAATCAACCATCGACTTTCGGCTTGGTGAGGAGGAGAAGAGGCTCATTCGACTCGAGTGGTACCGGAAGATCGTTAGGCGTTCAGATCTCCTTGAACGCGAATTTTTACGAACAATTGAGTAATTTTGACTTGGCTAAATCTGTTGTGTCTATAGTGTTATGCGCTGGGTGAAAAGAATACTCGTGTCTGTGGTAGTCCTGACGATCGTGTTGTTGGTCGCCTGTAATGTTTGGATCGTGCAAAGTACGCAGGCAAAAGTGTACTCCGACCAGTCAAAGCTCCCAGATCATCGGGTGGCGTTGGTCCTGGGAACCAGTCATCGCAGCGCTGGAGGTGGCCCCAATCCGTTTTTTGAATACCGCATCAAAACCGCGGCAGAGTTGTACAAGCTTGGAAAGATTGACCACTTCATTTTGAGTGGCGACAACCGGACGATCTTCTACAATGAGCCCAATGAAATGAAGAAAGCGTTGATTAAAGCAGGTGTTCCGGCTTCCGCCATTACATTGGATTTCGCAGGCCTGCGAACCCTCGACTCTGTCGTTCGTAGCAAGGAAATTTTCGGACAGAGTAAGATTACCATTATCACCCAGTCGTTTCACAGCTATCGGGCGCTGTTTATCAGTGATTTTTATGAAATCGATGCGGTTGCGATGGTTGCGGAGGACCCGGAATTGGATAGGACCTTTAAAGTCTTACTGCGCGAATACCTGGCGAGAACGGTTGCGGTGTTAGACTTGTATATCTTTAAAACTGCCCCAAAACACCTGGGAGAGAAAGAAAAGTTAAATATTGCCGTTTAGATGAAACCTGGAATGGTTTTATCTGGTTAAATAAACATTAAATCAAATTGTTCTGTGCGTATCGCCATTAGCGGATTTCTCTCAAGAAGCTTTTTCCTTCTGCCGCTGCTATTCCTGCTAACTTTTTCGCTTTCGGTTTCTGCGCAATCAGTCGTGAAAGGAAAAGTAACGGATTCAAATTCTGGTGATCCGGTGCCGTTTGTAAACATTACGCTCGTTGGTTCGATGACCGGAACTACCACCGACTTCGATGGGAATTTTTCCTTGCGCGTACCGGCATCTGTGGATACTATCGTAGCATCTTACATCGGCTACAAAACCAAAAAGAAAAAGCTCGACAAAGGTTCCAATGTTATTGTCAATTTTCAATTGGAGGAGGAAGTTACAACGCTCAAAGAAATTGTCGTGGATGCCGGTGAAAATCCCGCGTACGCTATTCTTCGCAACGTTGTCCGCAACAAAGACAAAAACGACAAGCGCAAGCTTTCGGCCTATGAGTACGACACCTATACGAAAGTCGAAATTGATGTTGACAACATGACCGATAAATTCCGCAAACGGAAAATTGTAAGGAAAATTACTCAGGTCCTTGATAGTGTTGAACGGATTGCAGGAGAGGATGGGAAGCCAATCTTGCCGATGTTTATTTCGGAGAGCGTGTCGAAATTTTATTTTCGCGACAATCCACGACTGAAGTACGAAAATATTCTCAAGTCGAAGATCAATGGCGTTGGCATCCAGGACGGAACACTGATCACTCAATTTATCGGAACATCTTTCCAGGAATACAACTTTTACCAGAACTGGCTCAACATTGTAAGCAAAGACTTCGTGTCGCCTATTGCTGACGGTTGGAGACTGTATTACAACTATGATCTCACCGATAGCCTCTATGTTGGTGATGATTATTGCTACCGTCTTGACTTCTATCCGCGAAGCCCGCAGGACCTTGCTTTTACAGGGACCATCTGGGTGACCAAAAAAGAATGGGCATTAAAGCAAGTGGACGCAAGTGTCGGCAAGACAGCGAACTTGAATTTCATTGAGAAGATTCGGATTCAGCAGGAACTCGGACCGACCAGTGCGGGCGCCTGGATACCCGTAAAAAATCGTGTGCTGGTAGACGTTAGTGAACTCACGAATTTCTCCGCGGGCATGCTCGCGAAATTTTACACATCGAACAAGAATGTGATTGTCAATAAACCTTACGAGCCTTCGTTCTACGAGCAGGAAATTGTGATGGCAGAGGATGCCCGCCAGTACGAAGACGAAACTTACTGGGATACCCTTCGCCATGAACCCCTTTCGGAAACTGAGAAGAATGTGTACCGGATGATTGACACCCTCCAGAATATTCCGGTGGTGAAAACCTACACCGACATCATCAAGATCGCTGTAAATGGCTATTACAATGCCGGCAAACTTCAGCTCGGCCCATACATATCGCTTGCCGCGTTCAACAATATCGAAGGGTTGCGGGTGCAGGGCGGCTTCAAGACCAGTTACGACTTTTCCAAACGTTGGGTGTTGGGCGGCAGCGTTGGCTATGGATTTGACGATGAGAAAGTCAAGTACTCGGCTTTTGTTCAGAACATTCTTTCACGCCAAAACTGGACCACGGTCAGCTTCCGGGTCAGGAGCGACCTGGGTCGTGTCGGCATTGATGACGAGGCGCTCGCTGACAACTATCTCTTCCTGGCCGCACAGCGCTTCGGTACGTTCCGAAGAGGATATTACTTCAATGAATCGAGATTTAACTTTCAGCGGCAGCTTTTCAAGGGGTTTCAGCAGCGTTTTGCCCTTCGCTACACAACGTTTAAACCAGTTTTTGATTTTGGCTACTATAAGTCGCCTGGAGACGAGTCTTCGGTCTCCACTACATTTGAGAACGCTGAGGCCATTATTGAAAGCCGCTGGGCGCGGGATGAACTGTTCATTATCAACGACAACGAGCGCTTCAGCCTCGGGGCTTCGAAGTGGCCAGAGATCACCATCCGTTATACCCACGGCTTTAAAGGGGCTTTTGGCAGCGACTTCGACTACGACAAACTTCGTCTGATGATTTATAAGCGCATCCGGTTTGGCCCATTGGGAACCGGTTACGCCAACATCACTGGCGAATATGTATTTGATAAACTTCCGTATCCGCTGTTGTCGCTTCACCTGGGTAACCAGACACCCATTCGCTCCTGGGTTACTTATAACCTCATGGGCATTGGCGAATTTATCAGCGACAGGTTTGCCTCGCTGCAGTACAGTCATCACTTTGAAGGATTCCTGCTCAACCGGATTCCGCTCATGCAGAAACTTAAATGGCGCCTGGTAGGAACCACAAACGTAATCTTTGGCGGCATGAGCCAGATGAACCGCAATCTCATTGCCCCGATAGTCGATGAAGCAACTGGCTTGCCTATCATGCCGGTTGGATTTCTTTCTTACGGACGACCATACATTGAAATGGGATACGGGGTTGAAAATATTTTCAAGTTCGTTCGCGTTGATTTCATCCATCGTCTCTCATACCTCGAACAGGTACCTGACCAGCGCAAGCCAAGGCCGTTTGGGGTGTTCGTCAGCTTCCAATTTACGCTGTAATGTTGGCAATTGGCAGTAGGCAAGGGCGCAAACTCGTTTGCCGACTTAGCTATCAGATGCTGAACCTCTTTGCGTATTGATTTTGCCTACTGCCTACTATTTGACATCTTTGTGCCCTGAATTTTTAAGATTAACATGAACGTAAAGATTTCGCTTCCTGATGGAAGCATCAAAGAATTTCCTCACGGTGTAAAGGGTGCTGACATTGCCCTTAGCATCAGCGAGGGCCTGGCGCGTAACGCACTGGCAATTGAAGTTAATGGCGAAGTTTGGGACCTGTCAAGGCCCATTCAGTCTGATGCCTCAATCAAAATTCTGACATGGACGGATGCGAAAGGAAAAAATACGTTCTGGCACTCTTCAGCACACTTGCTGGCCGAAGCACTGGAAGCGCTTTACCCTGGCGTAAAGTTCGGAGCAGGCCCGGCCATTGAAAGTGGTTTTTATTATGATGTTGATCTCGGTGGCCGACCTTTTGGTGAAGACGACCTGGCTGCGGTTGAGGCCAAGATGAAAGAGCTTGCCAAAAAAGACAGCACCTATGTGCGTTCAGAGGTGTCGAAAGCAGACGCATTGAAGTACTTTACCGAGAAAGGTGATGAATACAAGGTGGAATTGATCAACGACTTGCAGGACGGTTCAATCACCTTCTACAAACAGGGCAATTTCACCGACCTCTGTCGCGGACCACACATTCCAAACACCGGTTTTTTGAAGGCCGTTAAGTTGCTCAATGTGGCCGGAGCGTACTGGAGGAATAATCAGAACAACAAGATGCTCACCCGCATCTATGGGATCACTTTCCCCAAGCAGAAAGAGTTAGAGGAATACCTCCACGTGCTCGAGGAAGCTAAGAAACGCGATCATCGCAAACTTGGGAAAGAACTCGAATTGTTTGCATTCTCCGAGAAAGTGGGCATGGGCCTACCATTGTGGCTGCCAAAAGGAACGATTCTACGCGAACGCCTGGAGCAGTTTATGAGAAAGGCCCAGGTGCAGGCGGGTTACGATCCGGTTGTCACTCCACATATTGGCTCAAAGCAACTTTACGTTACCTCCGGCCACTACGAAAAATACGGCAAGGATTCGTTTCAGCCGATTCATACACCTGACGAGAACGAAGAGTTTTTGCTCAAACCTATGAACTGCCCGCACCATTGCGAGATTTATAAGACTAAACCCCGTTCATACCGAGATCTGCCCGTGCGACTGGCCGAATTCGGAACGGTGTATCGCTATGAAATGAGCGGAGAGCTGCATGGGCTGACCCGCGTTCGGGGATTTACTCAGGACGATGCGCACATTTTCTGCCGCCCTGATCAGGTTAAGGCTGAATTTGTAAAAGTGATCGACCTGGTGCTGCACGTGTTTAAGTCCCTTGGTTTTGAAAATTATACCGCACAGGTTTCTTTGCGAGACCCAGAGAACAAGCAGAAGTACATCGGTGAAGACCACCTTTGGGAAAAAGCCGAGCGCGAAATTCAGGAAGCGGCTGACGAACGCGGCTTAAAAACCGTGGCTGTGAAAGGCGAAGCAGCGTTCTACGGCCCGAAGCTCGACTTTATGGTTCGTGATGCGTTGGGAAGAAGCTGGCAGCTCGGGACTATTCAGGTAGACTACCAATTACCGCAGCGTTTTGAGCTTGAATATGTTGGGTCTGACAATCAAAAACATCGTCCGGTCATGATCCACCGGGCTCCGTTTGGGTCGCTGGAGCGTTTTGTTGCGGTCCTGATCGAGCACTGTGCGGGCAACTTCCCACTTTGGTTGGCGCCTGATCAAATCGCGGTTCTGCCGATATCCGAACGCTTTAATGATTATGCGACCAAAGTCTACGACATGCTGAAAGCGCAGGACATCAGGGGTATACTGGACGACCGTGACGAGAAAATTGGCCGCAAGATCCGCGATGCCGAGACTAAGAAGATTCCATTCATGCTGATAGTGGGTGAGAAAGAGGCATCGGATAATAAGGTAGCCGTTAGAAAACATGGACAAGGCGACCAGGGAAGCGTTTCACTAGACGAGTTCGTTAACACCTTTAAGGTGGAGTGTGCAGCACCATAAAAAGCTGCAGCCCCAAGCTACAAGCTTCAAGCCCGTTGGTGCTTCTCGTTGACTTGCAGCTTGCAGCTTGGAGCTTGCACCCTTTTCGTAAATAGACATTGATTATCAAGCCTTTACGCCCAGATTAATCAGTTTAAAACAGATATTGGAAATCCAAATAAAAGATTGGATATTTGCACCCTGTTTTTTTGTAGAATTTAAACTTAAAGAGTATTAACACTAACAGTAGTAGACCAGGTGGCGCAGGCAGGCCAATGCGCAGAGGGCCCCAGCGACCTGAAGAACCTTACAAAGTTAACGAACGGATCACGGCTCCCCGCGTCCGGGTAGTTGGTGAGAACATCAAGGTTGATGTTTACCCCATCCAGCAGGCTATTAAGCTCGCCCAGGAGCAGGGGCTTGACCTCGTTGAAATTTCTCCAAATGCTGATCCTCCGGTTTGCAAAGTTGTTGACTACTCCAAGTTCAAATACGAACAAAAGAAGAAGCAGAAGGAGATCAAGGCAAAGACTCAAAAAGTGGTGATCAAAGAAATTCGCTTTGGTCCGAACACGGAAGAGCACGATTTCAACTTCAAGGTGAAGCATGCTGAGAACTTCCTCAAAGAAGGTTCGAAGGTAAAGGCCACCGTAACGTTCTTCGGACGTTCAATTGTGTACAAGGAGCGGGGCGAGATCCTGTTGCTGAGATTTGCTCAGGCCCTCGAAGAGGTCGGAAAAGTTGAGGCGATGCCAAAACTGGAAGGAAAGCGGATGGGAATGCTTCTCATGCCGAAGGTTGGAAAGAAATGATTCTAATAAATTATATACAATGCCTAAGTTAAAAACGAAGTCTGGTGCCAAGAAGAGATTCAAAATCACCGGAACAGGAAAAATTAAGCATAAGCGTGCTTTCAAGAATCATATCCTGACGAAGAAAGAAACCAAACAAAAGAGAAGACTTGGCAACAAGTCGTTGGTTAAGAAGTCAGATATGGCGAACGTGAAAGCAATGCTCGTTCTTTAATTCTTTCTATTGGTTTAATGTTTCACCCGATTTTTGGCTTAAAGTCTTCCGCGTGACGGAGGCGCCAACGATCAAAAAATGAGAAAAGTAAAATGCCTAGATCAGTCAACAACGTAGCCTCCAGGGCTAAGCGCAAGCGCATCATGAAATTGGCCAAAGGTTTCTTTGGTCGTAAGAAAAACGTCTGGACAGTAGCGAAAAATGCCATCGAAAAAGGATTGGTATACGCTTACCGCGACAGAAAAGCTAAAAAGAGAGAATTTAGAGCGGTTTGGATCCAGAGAATCAACGCAGGAGCTAGACTACACGGAATGTCATACTCTGAGCTTATGGGCAAATTGAAAGGTGCCGGAATCGATCTTAACAGAAAGGTTCTAGCTGACCTCGCAATGAATCACCCTGAAGCTTTCAAGGCTGTGATTTCTAAAGTGAAATAACATATACCCACTTTTGGGTAAAAAGGACATCGCAAGGTGTCCTTTTTTCATTTCAAGGAGATTTTGCCTACCTTAATAATGGATTTTTTAAACTACGGCTAAGGCTACTTTTTTTGCCCGTTTGAAGCGAGGATAATAGTTTAAACCCCCAAAATGGTTATCTTTCAAGTTCGAAAAAGGCGGTTATGTTAAAGCAACCGGTGATACCCGGAGAATATGGGAATGCTATACCCGAAGTTCAGGTAGATATTGAACTGAAGGGCGGTAACCCATTTCCTGGACTCCGTCCTTTTACCCTCGATGAATGCCATCTTTTCTTCGGCCGTGAAGGTCAGGCCGATGAAATTCTTGTAAAGCTTGCCCAAAACAGATTTGTTGCCGTAATGGGTTATTCCGGAAGCGGAAAATCCTCCCTCATGTATTGCGGCCTTATCCCCGTACTTTTTGGAGGCTTCATGATGCAAACTGGTCCCCACTGGAATGCAGTAATCTCCAGACCGGGCAGCTCACCGATAGATAACCTGGCCGATGCCATCGTTGAACAATCGGTGGCGGCAGGAAAAATCTTAGCAGCCGATGTTGAGATCCATCGGGCAATCATAGGCTCGGTGTTGCGAAGCGGACCAGATGGTCTAGTAGAAGTTGCCAAATTCCTTCAGTCCGATCGCGAAGAAAATATCTTTGTCTTGATCGACCAGTTTGAAGAACTGTTTCGCTATCGCAATCAGGGCGAAGATGACGTACACAACGAGTCATATCAGTACATCAACCTCATTCTTACCGCCATCGCCCAGACAAAAGTTCCGGTCTATGTGGCACTAACGATGCGGTCGGATTTTATTGGCAACTGTTCCGTCTTTCCTTCGCTCACGGACCTGATCAACCATAGCAACTACCTCGTGCCTTCGATGACACGTGAACAGAAAAAGATGGTGATTGAGGGGCCAGTGGCCGTTGGTGGTGGAAAGATTTCGCAGCGTCTAGTAAAAAAGCTCTTGACAGACGTTGGCAACGACCAGGATCAGCTTCCCATCCTCCAGCACGTGCTGATGCGTACGTGGGAGTACTGGCTTGAAAACCGGGAGCCCGGTGAACCCCTTGATATTCGCCATTACAATGCAGTTGGTAAAATCCACGAAGCGCTTTCGCAGCACGCCAATGAAGCTTACGATGAGCTTACGTCCAAGCAGAAAGAAATTGCTGAGGTATTGTTCAAGAATATTACAGAAAAGAATCAGGAAAACCGTGGTATGAGAAAGGCTGCCCGTATTGGGTTGATTGCCGAGCTTGCCGATGCCGAGGAGGAGGATGTGATCTATGTAATCGATCAGTTCCGAAAAGCGGGTCGATCATTCCTGATGCCGGGTGCAAATGTGGCGTTGAACAATGATTCGATGGTTGAACTTTCTCACGAAAGTCTGATGAGGATCTGGAAACGCCTGAACAACTGGGTAGAGGAGGAGTTTGAGTCAGCGCAGATGTACAAGCGCCTCTCGGAAGCTGCCGCCATGTACCAGATAGGAAAGACGGGTCTATGGAGGCCACCTGATTTGCAACTTGCACTCAACTGGCAAAAGAAGCAGCGTCCTACGCGCGAATGGGCAGAGCGTTACGATGAAACATTTGAACGCGCCATCGTGTTTCTGGATACCAGCCGCATCACGTATGAGGCCGAGTTGAAGAACCAGGAGATGATGCAGAGGCGCGTGCTGCGAAGAACCCGCGCTACTGCGGTTATCCTGGGAGCAGCGTTCGTGGTTGCCATTGTGTTCTTTGTATTGGCGTATATCCAAAAGATGACGGCTGATAGTCAGCGTGAGCTTGCCGTGCAACAGCAGCGACTTGCTGAAGAAGCTTCCGATCTTGCATTGAAGAACCAGAAAGAAGCCTTGCGCCAGAAAGGGATCGCGGAAACCCGCGCCAAAGACCTGATAGAATCGAATAAAAAATTGGAGGCAGCGCTTGGAGAAGCAGAACGCGAACGTCAGCGAGCGGAAAATGCTCTCTTGCTGGCGAAAGCGGAAGAACAAAAAGCCATCGAAGCCGGCCGGCAAGAATCGCTCGCAAAAGTGGAGGCTCAGAAACAGACCGTGCTTGCGCAAACGCAATACGATCGGGCAAATCAATTGTACATGCGTGCCATCGCGCAAAACCTGGCAACGAAATCCGTCCAGGAAGATGATGACGAAAACCTTGCCGGTTTACTGGCAATGCAGGGCTATCACTTCCACACAAGAAACGAAGGACGACAGTATGATCCGTACATCTATGCCGGTCTTTACACTGCACTAACCAAGATCAATAAGAATCTCGCCTACAATGCAATTAAAGCACAGGGCGCTCCTCACGTTCATATTAAATCCCTTGCCATTGCCGATAACGGCACGACATTCTATTCTTCCGGAGCTGATGGAAGAATCCTGAAAGGAAATTATGAGTCGTTGACAACCACGTCAACCGGATTCAGCACGCCTTATCCAAGCAAGACGATCGCGCTGAGCAAGGATCAGAACTACATCGTCAACGGTAGCGATTCTTCCTTCCTGCAAGTGTATGCTACCGCCAGTGGAAGCAACAAGCCATCGGTGGTGGTGCGGGGCTTGAAGGGCGCGGCCAATGACATCGAATTCCTTCCGGATGGTTCCGGATTTATCGTTTCGATGTCTGATAAAACATTGTCCTTTGTAAATCACACGAATGGAAACGTTCGCAAGCTGGCAACGCTTCCGTATGAAATCAAAAGCTTTAATATCAACCCGACCGGAACGAAACTCGCGGGCGTAACCTGGAGCGGCCAACTTGTCCTGCTTGATCTTTCAGATAATAGCACAACGATCCTCGTGGACGACAACACCAACAGGATGCTTTCGGTGAAATTCACCCCCGATGGAAATACCATTGCGTTCGGGGTTGACGACAAGGCCAACAAGAGAGGTCTCATCAAAACATATAATCTCAAAACACAGGAGACAAAGCAATTCACAGGGCATCGGGCCGGTGTGAACGATATTGAGTTCAGTCCAGATGGGAAGCTTATGGCAACGGCAGGCGCTGACAAGCGATTGCTTCTCTGGGTTCTGGAAAATCCAGAAGCATTGCCAATCGTAATGGATAACAACAATGGCTTTATCTGGGATATTGCCTTTACACCAGGATCAAAATACCTGATCGCAGCATGTAGCGAGTCGGAGATCAGGGTGTGGCCGACCGATCCAAAACTCATGGCAGAACAAATCTGTCCGAAGCTGAAACGAAACATGACATTAGAGGAGTGGAAGAAATACGTGGGGGATGAAAATATTAAATACGAGCCGACCTGCGTGGGGCTGCTCATTAACGACTACGGAAAATAGCGATGGCCCCGAAGAAAATCTTTACTCTTCTATTGATTGCCTTTGCTGCAAATACGGCTTTCGCACAGGCTGACGATTGCGAATTGACGATCAGTCGTGCAGTGGATGAGTATAATGCAGGTCATTTTTATGCCATTCCTTCCGTGCTGGAACCTTGTCTTTCAAAATTCTCAACGGAACAGCGTCAGCGTGCCTATCTTTTGCTCACGCAGACGTACCTGCTCATGGACGATCCGATCGGTGCCAAACAAAGCTACCTGTCCGTACTTCGCGCAAACCCCGAGTTCCTGCCTGATACAGCAGTTCATACCATCGATGTAATTTACCTCAGCCGGAAATTTACTGCCACGTCCGTCTTTTCGTGGTTCGCAAAAGCCGGAACGAATGTATCGCAGATTCGTGTCATTCATAACCTTAGCACAATTGGTGAAACATCGGCCTCTGAAAAGTATGACTTGCGATTTGGATATCAGGCTTCTGTTGGCGGTGATCTTTCAATAACTGAAAAAATTAACGCCCGAGCTGAGCTCGGATTTCTACAGGCCACCTATAAGCATACGGCAAGTAACTTTTTCGTTTTTGACTCAAAAGAGTTTATAGACAGGCAGAGCTGGATCTCCCTTCCACTTTCAGTTGTTTACAGTGACCACCTTGGAAAATATCGTCCCTATGGATATGCTGGTTATTCATTTCAATACCTCATGGCCGACCGAGGCAATATCACGATCACCAACAACAGGCCTGCAGGGTCGAGCAATGAAGAACTGACGGGCATTGAAGAACGCGAGAACACGCCAGAGGAAAGTCCACCGATCAATCTGCTCTACAAACGTAATCGATTCAATCAAGGGATATTTGTAGGTGGTGGATTGAAGATTAAAGTCGGACTTGACTTCATCTTCGTTGATGTCCGTTACAGCCTTGGACTTAAGAATATCGTTTCTGAAAAGAACACGTACGGTAACTACGATCAATCCACTAATGAGTACTTGTATTCTCCGGAACATGTCATTTCCATGGACCCATCGACCCGTTACATGCACGTTGATAACTACTTCCGTATGGACAATCTTTCTTTCTCGGTTGGCTTTTTGAGACCGCTCTACAAGCCTAGAGAATTAAAGAACGCCAGGACCAGATCAGTAATGAAACAATTGAAGGACTGATATGAAGCGATTTGTTCTCCATACCCCCGTATTCTGCCTGGTGCTGTTCATTGCGTTTGGATGTGATACCGATAGCAACATCAACGATCCAACCGCAACACATTTCGTAAAATACTACGGTGGCGATGGCAATCAGGCTGGGGTGGACATGCTGGTGCTTTCGGATGGTAACGTTTTGTTACTCGGGAATTCTCAATTCAGTGGCGCAAAGAGTGTATACCTTGTGAAGGTTGATCCAAAAGGAGAAGTTCTCTGGGAGAAGACATTCGAGGGGACCAATGAGGTAGCGGTTGACATTGAACCGATTGCCGATGGAAATTTCGTAATCCTTGCTGAGCTTGAAACTACTGCCGAGAATCATGACGTAAAACTGATCGTGGTTTCACCCGATGGCAACGAGATAATGTCGGCTTCATATGGCACACCAAGCAACAAAACCGAGACTCCCAAAAGTGTGACACCGCTTCGCAACGGTGGGTTTATCGTTACCGGTGTTACTGTCGCGGATACCGCCACGAATCCTTCCGTTAACCCCGATCTGTTTTCAAATATCTTTCACTACCGTTGTGATGCTTCGCTGTCTTTTACCAATTCAAACTGGTATGAGTACTATGGGGCCACCGACCAGGTCGATGGTGCTGTGAAAACTTTTCAAGACGCTACGGACAACTTCTATGTTTTCGGGTACTCCGACCAGGTGATCAAACCACAACAGCAAGGCAAGTTAACGATGCTTTACTATCGGATAGGAGATGGGGGAACCGCTGACAGTGAGGTGGCAATCCTGGGTGACGAGGCACAGAACATCCGAACCGATTATGTTCATCGCGTGGGGCCAGAATTAGGCGGAGGGTTTTTGGTTGTGGGAACTACCCTTGTATCGTCTGGTACTAATTCGCTGCGTGCAGCACGACTCCGTGAAGAACTGGAGTTCAATCCCGTGCGCGATGAGCAATTTGATAGAGAGATCCCAGTACTTTCAACATCAGTTGAAGGAGTGGCAGGAACAACATCGCTTGTTGCACCACAAGGCTTTTTACTGCTTGGGGAGGAACTTCGTTCCGTAGGCACAAAGAATTTATCATTGACAAAAATAGACCAGGTCGGGCAACTCGTTTGGACAGTGAGTTTAGGGTCGGAGGATGAGAATGACGAGGCCGCGGCCGTGGCAGAAACAATTGACGGAAGAATACTTGTATTAGGAACCATCCAGTTGGGAGACAATCAGAACAAAATGGCTTTGTTCAAACTGAATTCCACTGGTCGCCTGCACGATTGACGCGAATTCGTCTATCTTGCGGGGTTACCTAAACAGTAAATAGAAAATATACCCGATAGTTGGCTGTTATACCTATGTCCTGTACCCCTAAAAAACGCAGATTAGGACTGCTAATCACCCTATTTATAGGGGTCTTGATATCTTTTGCCACCAACTCGCTAGCCCAAACTACTTTTACTTCAAATGTGGCAAGTGGCGATTACAATGTTGCCGGTTCATGGCTTGAATCGGGAACGAACGACCTCGACAATATCCCAGACGCAAACGATCTGATTGTGATTCGCGCGGGTGATCACATTACGGTCACGAGTACGATCACGGCCTCTTCTTTGACTTTCGATGCTTCAAGCGGGGCGACCGGCAGATTAACGGTTAATACAGGAGTAGTTTACACAGTCACAAACGCGATCACCCAATCAAGTTCCAGTACGCTGAATACGTTTGCTAGTTTGGAAGGTCTGGGAACCGTCTCGTGCGCCTCGTTAAACGTTGGATCAAGTGTTAACCCTACGGGTGTGGGTACAATCACAACCACTTTCACTACCACGGTGAACGCCTTGAATATTACCGGTAACCTTACTTTGTTCAGCTTCATAGGGGCGGATAATACGAGAATTCTGAATTCCGTCTTCAGCCATCAAAGTGGAACCGTTGATGTGAATCTAGATATATTCACCAATATTGAAGACGATGCTAACGAGGCAACCTACACGATGACAGAGGGCGCGGCTTCGGGTACGCTGCAACTAAGCGCTGCGGGCAGTCCGTTTACTATTGATCCTGATGGTACAACAACAATCGATTTTAACGGCCTGAATTCTACCGTTAACTACGATCGTGCTGGGAATCAAACAATCCTTGCAACAGTCTATAACAACCTATGGCTTTCAGGATCGGGTACCAAAACAATCAATGGCGTTTCCGCGATCAATGGCGACCTTAGAATCTCGGGAGGAACCGCGACACCGAACACAGCGCTCACAATTGGTGACGATGTGATCCTTCAAGGCGGAACGTTCAATGCCTCCACCTTTACACATAACGTGGCTGGCGACTGGACGAATAACGGTGGTACGTTCACCCCGTCAACAAGTACTATCAATTTTAACGGAACAGCTGCGCAGGAGATCAATGGTACCGCTTCAAGTCAAACCTTTTATCGCATCTCGGTAAACAACACAGGGGTCTTAACAAATAACGAAACCCTTACCGTGTCGAACAGGCTTTCTGGTACAGGTTCATTCGCACAAGGTGTTAACTCAACGCTTACTTTTCCGGGAACCACGACAGGACTTACAAATTTTGACGCAAGTGCATCGGGCAACACGGTAAATTATACAGGTAGCAGCCAAACAGTGTTTAAAGGAACATATGTTAACCTGAACATAAACCAGGCATCTGGCGAGGCGATCCTGGAAAATAATGCCACTATCAATGGCTTGCTTACGCTGACCGCGGGAAACCTCAACATTGCCGCGTACACATTGAACTTTGGTACGGGTGCATCTGCGGTGGCGGGAGGACCGTTCTCCTCTTCCAAAATGATCATCGCATCGGGTGGAAGCGAAGTGCGAAAGTATTTCAGCGGTGCGGGAACTTTCGCCTTTCCAATCGGAGACAATACGGGTATCAGCGAACTGTCTGCCTTGACGGTTACGGTGCCTGCTCCCGGAGCTACATCTTACGTGGGTGTTTCCATTGTTGACTTAAAACATCCTTCCAATGCAAGCTCGACATATTTCCTTTCGCGATATTGGAATATCACCCATAGCAATCCTGCCAACTGGACCGTAGACTTGACCGCGGATATTGTTGCGGCAGACGTGAACGGTGCACCAACGTCCGAAATCAGTTCAGCAGTTCTCCAGGGAACGTTCTCTCAAACGCTGAATCCATGGGATAAATTCGCCCCGCTGGGCGCATCCGTTGTTGCAACCGGTGTTACACTACAGGCAGGAACAACGGCTGTGCTGACTGGTATCACGGGCGATGATCCAGCGGTAACGATCAATCCCGCAGCTAATCCAATCTGTCCCGGATCATCTGTCGTGCTTACAGCTTCCGTGACGGGAGGTGATCCAACATTGCTTTACACATGGACGGGCACAGGACTGAGCTCAACCACGATCCAAGGACCTACGGCAACACCAACGGCCAGTCCAACAGGCTATTCAGTCTATGTTATTGATGGCAATGGTATACAGAGTAATACTGCTAACCTGAATGTAACGTTTCATTCGCAGCCCGCAACGCCCACTATTTCTGCAACACCAAACAATACAGTGTGTGATGGCACAGGCCCGGCAGACGTGACGCTTACAAGTTCTGCCGCACCCAACTCCGGCTCGTACGCATGGTATAAGAACGGAGTTAGCACGGGGCAGACAACGCAGTCGATTGACCTCACAAGCGCGTCTGATAATGGTGATTATACGGTTCGCGTTACAGATGGTGCCTCACCGTTCTGCCAAAGTGTGTCAAGTGCCGTAACCACAGTTACAATCAATCCGGTGCCCACCGATCTTGTTGTTTCTTCTTCATCAACTTCCATTTGCGTTGGTGAAACAGTGACGTTGACAATTGCGGCATCGGTGCCCGGAATCAATTACACAATCAGGGACCAGGCCAACACGGTTGTTAGTGCAACGGCTGGCGGAAACAATGGAAATCTTAGCATTACTACAAATGCCTTGACCGCGGCCAGCACAGTACTGCATGTTATCGCTGCGCATCCAACAACCCTATGCTCGAGAGTTCTTACAAATACTTTCTCCATTACGTATAGTGCCACTGCGCCTACCGTAGGCGTGACAGGAGCTTTAACGACATGTGTGGGTGCTGGTTCAACGGTGTTAACGAGCTCCGCGGGTGCCGGCTACCAGTGGTATAAAGATGGCGTTGCGATTCCAAGTGAGGTGTCACAGACCCTGACGTTGAATCACCTTATTGCTAACACCGGCAGCTACCAGGTGACCCACGGTGGAACATGTGCCGGAGCATTCTCAACCGCTGTGAACTTCGTAGTAAACGATCTTCCTGCAGACCAGGGCGTTTCGGCCGTTGGCTCGACAAATATTTGTGCCGGTCAGACCGTGACGATTCGGGTGACTGCAGCGCAGAGCGGTGTTAACTATCAGGTTTTTGATGGGGCAACGCAGCGCAGTTCGTTGACACCGGGGACAGGAGTTGACCTGGATATTGTCACATCCGCGATTCCAGCGGATGCAACGCTTACTGTGATCGCGACAAACGGCTCAACCAGTTGCGCGCGTACGCTCTCAAATACAGTTGTAGTCGATACAGATCTGGTACCCGCTCAGCCAACCATTACAGTGAGTGGCACAGCACAACCATTCTGCGAAGATGGAGGTACCTCCACGGTAGTGCTGACCAGCAGCGCAGGCGCAGGCAACGTATGGTATAGAAATGGAGTAGCCACAGGCCAGACCGGAACAAGCATCACACTGACAACAGCCGCGCAGAGCGGAAGCTATACAGTTCAGGTAACAGGAGCAGCCCCAACCTCGTGCACCTCAGCAATGAGTGCAGCATCGGTTGTTACGATCAATGCCAGTCCAACGATCAGCTATACAGTAAGCACCTCGGATGCGGACAACACAATTTGCGTTGGTGATGCGTTGACATTGACTTTATCAAGCTCCCAGACAGGAATTAACTACCAGGTTTTCGACAACACGGCAGCTGCGGTGAGTGGTATTGTGGGAGGAACAGGTTCATCGCTTAATATAGCAGTGACGCCAACGACCGCGTCAACCACGCTAACGGTTCGCGCTACGAATTCAGTGACATTGTGTACTGCAGACCTGACCGACACAGAAACGATCACCGTTAACCCGATACCATCCACACCAACCATTACAGTGAGCGGCACAGCACAACCATTCTGCGAAGATGGGGGCACCTCGACAGTAGTGCTGACGAGCAGTGCAGCATCGGGCAATGTATGGTATAAGAACGGAGTAGCCACAGGCCAGACCGGAACAAGCATCACGCTGACAACAGCCGCGCAGAGCGGAAGCTATACAGTTCAGGTATTGGGAGCAGCCCCAACCTCTTGCACCTCAGCAATGAGTGCAGCATCGGTTGTTACGATCAACGCCAGTCCAACGATCAGCTACACTGTAACCACCTCTGATACCGATAACACAATTTGCGTTGGTGATGCATTGAGCCTGACCTTGTCAGGATCTCAGGCAGGAGTAAATTACCATGTGATCGACAATACGAGTGCTGCGGTAAGCACAACGGTTGGAGGCAATGGCGGAGCGCTGGTGATCCCTGTAACTCCCACAACAGCATCGACAAGTCTGACAGTAGTGGCCACACCATCGGTTGCAGGCTGCGCAGCAAACTTGACGGATGTAGAAACGATCACGGTTAACCCGATACCATCCACGCCAACTATTACGGTGAGTGGCACAGCCCAACCATTCTGCGAAGATGGAGGCACCTCCACGGTAGTGCTGACGAGCAGTGCAGCATCGGGCAATGTATGGTATAAGAACGGAGTAGCCACAGGCCAAACCGGAACAAGCATCACACTGACGACAGCCGCGCAGAGCGGAAGCTATACAGTTCAGGTAACAGGAGCAGCCCCAACCTCTTGCACCTCAGCAATGAGTGCAGCATCGGTTGTTACGATCAATGCCAGTCCAACGATCAACTACACTGTAACCACCTCTGATACCGACAACACAATTTGCGTTGGTGATGCATTGAGCCTGACCTTGGCAGGATCTCAGACCGGAGTAAATTACCATGTGATCGACAACACGAGTGCTGCGGTAAGCACAACGGTTGGAGGCAATGGCGGAGCGCTGGTGATCCCTGTAACTCCCACAACAGCATCGACAAGTCTGACAGTAGTGGCTACACCATCGGTTGCAGGCTGCGCAGCAAACTTAACGGACGTAGAAACGATCACCGTTAACCCGATACCAGCCACACCAACCATTACAGTGAGTGGCACAGCCCAACCATTCTGCGAGGATGGTGGAACCTCCACGGTAGTGCTGACCAGCAGCGCAGGAGCAGGCAACGTATGGTATAGAAACGGAGTGGCCACAGGCCAGACCGGAACAAGCATCACACTGACGACAGCCGCACAGAGCGGAAGCTATACAGTTCAGGTAACAGGAGCAGCCCCAACCTCGTGCACTTCAGCAATGAGTGCAGCATCGGTTGTTACGATCAATGCCACGCCTAGTCAATCTCCGACATTCACGTTGGCGGCAACACCGGTTTGTGAGAATTCAACTGCGTCACTAGCGCTTTCCGCTTCTCAAAGTGGTGTTAACTATGAAGTGATCGATCAGTCTTCCAACCTGGTAAGCGGAGTTTTTGAAGGCAACGGTGGTCTACTGGTATTAACGACCGCGCCACTTGCAGTTTCAGTAACTAACCTTCGGATCAGGGCAAAAAATTCATTGTCTGGCTGTACGGTGGTGTTGACGGACAACGAGAACATTGTCATTACGCCTTTGCCGGTCGGAACATCCGCCACGATCGCTGCGGTTTGCAGTGACACTGATGTCATCTATGCACCTTCAGTTTCCGGAGCAAGCTCATACGCCATATCGATTAACAGTAATGGCCTGCCGCAGAGTGCAGGAGCAGGAACAGCAAATGACCCAAGTGATGACCGCTGGACGAACACCACTGCCTTCACTGTAAATGTCCTGTATTCAATCATACCTGTCACTTCTGGCGGTTGTGCGGGCGCACCGTATACGATCACGGTGCCGATCACGCCCGAGCCTCTTGGAGTAAGCACGACCGCGATAGTATGCAGCGGAGACGCGTTCACTTATGACTTACAGGCGGACAACATTGACGCTTTCGGCAACACGCTCACATCATCCTTCACCTGGAGTGTTGCCGACAATACTGATCCAAACGTTACAGGCGAGCCAGTCGGTACTTTTTCGACTGCAGCGATTAATAACACATTCATTAACACAACAAGCGGAGATCAAACTGTAACATACAACGTCACACCGACAAGTGGTGGTTGTGTAGGCGATGCTTTCAATATCGTTGTCACCATTCGTCCTCAGCCAATTGGTTCACCATTAACCCTTACAGTCTGCAGTGACGATGTGCTTGGTGGAAGCGCGCTGCTCTCGACAGCCAGTGGTAGTGTTGCCGCGAGTAGCTATCAAATCGTCAGCATCACCAATACCGGAACCCTTCCGGCTTCATCCGGTTTGCCAGGCCCAGGTTCGATCAGCGCCAACGGCTTGCAGGACGATGCATGGACCAACACAACCGGGTCAGTTCAGCAAATCGTTTACAATCTCCGCGCAATCAGTGCCGCTGGCTGCGATGGGGCCATCTTTACCGTAACGGTCAACGTCAGACCGGAAACTGCAGTACAGACACCGGTTACAACATCACCTGTGTGTAGCGATTCGAACGTTGGGTATACCCCATCTGTGAGCGGAGCAAGTACGTACACGGTTTCCATAAATAGTAATGGTCTCACTCAAAGCGCGGGTGATCTCACGCCAAACGATCCGAGTGACGATCGTTGGACGAATACCACAACATCGGTTGTCAACGTTGTTTATACGATTACCCCGGCAACAAGCTTTGGATGTGGCGGAGCTCCATACACTGTGACCGTGCCAATCCGGCCTGAGCCAGTTGGAGTCCCTTTGACGCTCACCGTGTGCAGCGATACGCCACTTGGTTCATCCGCGCTCTTGACCACAGCTTCGAGCAGCGTTGGTGCATCTACTTATAATATTACTTCAATTACCAGCAACGGTCTCGCAATTTTTGCGGGAGGTCCGGCAACGGGCGCGGCATCAGCTAACGAACTTGTTAATGACGCATGGACAAACACTACTGGTGGGGTCGTTCAGGTCATTTACGATATCACGCCAATCAGCGCGGCCGGATGCAGCGGAAATCCTTTCACGGTAACAATAAATGTAAATCCGGAGACGGCAACTACCTCCAGTTCGACACTTGCAGACATTTGCAGCGATGCAGCGGTTAACTATACGCTCAACGTAACGAATGCCTCCAGCTATACAATTTCGACTAACAGTAACGGACTTGTGCAGGGTGCAGGAACTGTAAGCGCGGGAGTCGGAAAAGCTTCCGGAGAGTTACTTGACGATAGCTGGACCAACACAACCTTAAACACTGTTAACGTTGTTTACACGATCACACCAACCAACGGAGGTTGCTCTGGAGATGTGTTCACCCTCACTGTCCCGGTTCGGCCTGAACCGCGGGGCATAAATGACACAAAGGCAATATGCAGCAATAGTTCTGTCAACTATAATATTCAGACCGCCAATATCGATGCCCTCGGTAATGATCTTCCGTCTACGTTTACCTGGATTGCAACCGACAATGTAAATGTTTCAGGCGAAACGTTAACTAGTTCCACAGCGGTAACGATTAGTGATGTCCTGATTAATACTTCCGCTGTTGACCAGGTAGTGGTCTATACCGTTACCCCAGTGGGGAGTGTTGGACTTTGTACCGGGGACGTGTTTACCGTAAGTATTACGGTCAGACCTCAGCCGGTGAGCAATTCGTTTACGATAACTGCATGCAGCGATACTCCGCTTGGAACCGCTGCTACGCTTTCGACAATCGCTGGCAGCGTTAGCGCGACAAGCTACACGATCAATTCGATAACGTCTACATTAAGTTCTTCGGCCGGCTCCCCAGCAACCGGTTCTGTAAACGCCACTAACCTTGTCAATGACGCTTGGACCAACACATCCGGTGGGCAACTGAATGTGGTGTACAACATCACACCGGTAAGCAGTGCAGGATGCAACGGCACGCCATTCACCGTCACGGTTGTTGTTGATCCTGAGCCTGCAGTTACCGCCCCGATTCTCAGGAGCGATGTATGCAGTGATTTGCAGGTGGGGTACACGCTCACAGTAAGCGGTGCTTCCTCTTACACCATCTCAACTAACGCGGGTGGCCTGATTCAGAGTGGGGGCTCAATCAGTGCTGGAAGCGGGAAGGGTGCTGCCGAATTGTTTGACGATCGCTGGACCAACACAACGTTGAACACCGTAAATGTTGTGTACACCATTACACCATTTAGTGCAACTTGCGCTGGCGATGTGTTTACTGTTACCGTTCCGATTCGTCCTGAACCACGCGGAGTAAGCGATGCAAAAGCGATTTGCAGTAACAGTTCAGTGAGCTACAACCTTCAGACCGTTAACATTAATGGATTGGGCAATGCATTGCCTTCAACGTTTACCTGGATCGCCACAGACAATACCAACGTTACAGGCGAAACATTGAGTAATTCAAACGCTGTCACCATTGCTGACGTGCTTGTGAACACAACTGCAGTTGATCAACAAGTCGTCTACACTGTAACCCCCACGGGAAGTGTGGGCGGCTGTGCAGGCGATGTGTTCACTGTTACCGTCACCGTGCGGCCAGAACCTGTTAGCAACTCATTTGTCCTGACCGTTTGCAGTGATACACCACTGGGTAACGGAGCAACGCTTACAACCGTTGCCACAAGCGTAAGCGCAGCGAGTTACCTGATTAATTCAATTACAACAACGTTGACGGCATCAGCAGGCACACCAGCCACAGGGTCAGTCAGCGCAAGTAATCTGATTGATGATGCTTGGACAAATACCAGTGCATCACCGGTCAGCGTAATCTACAACATCACTCCGGTGAGCAGCGCAGGTTGTAGCGGTACTCCATTCAATGTGACCATTCAGGTAAACCCTGAGCCTGCGGTTACCGCACCGATCGTCACCAGCGATATTTGTAGTGACCTGCCGGTGGGGTATAATCTGAGCGTGAGCGGTGCATCAACGTACACTATTTCGACAAACAGCAATGGTTTGACCCAAAGTTTGGGCAGCGTCAGCGCGGGAAGTGGCAAGAGTGCTGCGGAGCTGGCTGATGATCGTTGGACCAATACGACATTGAACACAGTGAATGTAGTTTACACGATCACACCATTTAATGGTACGTGCGCTGGCAATGTGTTTACAGTGACCGTTCCGGTGCGCCCTGAGCCTCGGGGAGTCAATGATACGAAATTGACTTGCAGCAACGCGGCAGTAAATTATGATCTGCAGGCAGCAAACATCGATGCCTTTGGGAACGATTTGCCGTCAGGCTTTACCTGGATAGCCGCAAGCAATGCAAATGTTTCTGGTGAGACAACTTCAGGTACAAATACAGGCACAATTTCAGATATACTCGTGAACACAACGTCTGTTGATCAGGTTGTGGTATATACCGTGACTCCTGTTGGAACGGTTAGCGGATGCACAGGCGATGCCTTCACCATTAGCGTTACGGTTCGTCCTGAACCAGTCCTGAGCACATCATTGGGTACTACAATCTGCAGTGACGCGGTAGCGGGAATAACGCTGGCAACGAATGGATCGAGTGTGGTTGCAGCTTCGTACACTATCAATAACGTTGTTGTGTCCCCAGGGCTTTCGGCACATGGAACAAATGCAACGTTAGGGGCCGGCAAGACTTCAATGGCTATTTTTAACGACCGCTATACAAACACAACGACAGGAGATCTGACAGTGACTTACACGGTTACACCATTGAGTTCGGCTGGATGCTCCGGAGCACAGCAATCGTTTATTGTCACCGTTCGTCCGGAGCCAGTGATATCCGCAACGCTCAATCGCACTGTCTGCAGTGACGTAGCTGGAGGGCTTGTCTTGTCCACGACCGGCTCGGTAGCTGCATCAAGTTATGCTATTAACTCGATCAATGTTGCTTCCGGCCTAACCCCTGCAAGCGGGAATATTACGATTGGATCTGGGTATGCGGCAAACGCGATTTCCGGAGACATATTTACAAATTCCACCGCCAACCCTTTAACGGTGGTGTATAATGTAATCCCAACGACATCCCTGGGATGCAATGGAAACAGCATCGACATTACCGTAACGATTCTTCCGGAGCCACGCGGCAATAGCACTCTTGAGCAACCGGTTTGCAGTGATGTTCCATTCTCGTTTGACGCCCAGAACAACATCGCCAATGGAGTCGTTAGCACGTTTACCTGGACAGCTGTATTTCCTTCGGGACTTACGGGAGGGGCAACGTCAGGATCTGGTAATATCGCAGGCACGTTGACGAACGTAACAAACGGAATCCTTCAGGCTGTGTACACCGTCACCGCGACAGGACAGAGCAGCACTTGCGTTGGTAACTCGTTTACGATAACGGTTCCAATCCGGCCAGAGCCAGTCGGTGTAGCCGATGTGTCAACGGTTTGCAGCGATAATGCTATCAACTATAATCTCATTAACAACGTTGCCATCCTGGGTAACAACGTGGGAAGTACGTTCTCATGGGTTGCGACCGACAATGCATCCGTTACAGGTGAAAGTCTTACGCCTCAATCCAACGTGCGCATCACGAATATTATCAACAATGTTACGAACACGCCTCAGAATGTTACTTATTCCGTGACCCCGACAAGTGCGTCTGGTTGTGTCGGAAATGCATTTGCAATTTCGGTGACAGTGAATCCTGAGCCAGTGGGCATCACGTCAACGCACGTCATCTGCAGCGACCTTGCCGTGGCGTACGATCTTCAAAATAATGTAAACGTGTCAGGCAATAACCTTCCTACCGTATTCAATTGGAGTGCAACTGCCAACGGTGTTGTGGATGGCGAGGGTACGCTCGTGAAAACGGCATCTGTCATCGATGACGTGCTGAGAAATCCATCCAACAATGTTGAAAATGTGTTGTACACTATTAACCCGTCTGCGCAAGGAACCGGATGTTTGGGTAATACTTTCACGGTAAACGTCAGCGTTAATCCGCGCGCAAAAATTTCTGCGGGTCCGGATCTTGAGCTATGCCGTAATTTTCCTGGAATTGCCTTGCAGGGCGCAGTGAATTATGCTCCAAACGGAATTACCTGGACAGGCGGTCAGGGTACATACTCGTCAACCAGCAATCCGAATGCGGTATATTCGTTCAAAGATCCTCAGGAAGTCAACACCGCCTTTACTTTAACGATGACGGCAACAGACCCTGATGGAGCAGGACCTTGTCCGATTGAAACCGATCAGATGACCTTACGGATCAATCCGCTTCCTATCGTGATCTTCACTGGTCTGCCTTCAGGATCACCTCCGCAGATGGCAGAGAACATGCTTCCGATCACCTTAACCGGTAACCAGGTTGGTGGCGTGTTCACGATTTCGCCAATCACTTCAAACATCGGTAGTACAATCGTTAATCCGGTTGACAAGGCTGTGTTTGATCCGGATGCGGTTGACCTGGGCTCTAATTTGATCACGTATACTTTCACCGACAGCAAAGGATGTGTGAACTCAAATACCCAGGAAGTGATTGTAAACCCGATCACCAATGTTGACTTCACGATACAGGGTGCAACACTCAATTCGGATGGACAATACGAAATTTGCGCTGACCTTGGGTTGGTAAAATTGATCGGCTTCCCAGCTGCATCAAGTGGACTTGGCCCGGAAACGCAATTCACAAGTGTGCCGGCTTTTGCCGGTGGCCCAACCGCTACCATCTTCTTTGACGGAACAGACTATTTCATACAGACCAATAGCCTTGTTTCGCAAACCTATCGCATCCGTTACGACTACAAGAATGCATTTGGAGCGATCACATTCAAGATCAGGGATGTGAAGATCTTCGCAAGCCCTGTTTCGCTGCTCACATCAGCCAATAACTGTATCGCCAGCGATGTTGTGTTTACCGATTTGTCAACAATCAACCCTACGCCATTCCCGACTAATATCGTAAGCTGGCAGTGGGATTTTGACGATAACTCAACGAGTGCAATGCAGAATCCGAGCAAGCGTTATGCGGATCCTGATACCTACAACGTTAGGTTGCGCGTGGGCACGGGGCAGGGATGTTTCGATATGTCTGACGTATATGCCGTTCGCGTGGGAGCCGTTCCCGTGCCTGACTTCAAATGGTCAGCCATCTGTAATTCGGAATTCACGAAGTTCGAAGATATCTCCACCAACCCTGGTAACGTAAGTACCATCACCGATTATACCTGGACTTTTGGCGATGGAAACTCGTTGATCGGACAGGCTGGCCAGTCGGTGCCCGCTGGAACAAACGGTGGAGCAACGCAGGGATCGTATGCTCGCCCAGATCATCAGTATGCTGCGTTCAATACATATGATGTGACTCTTTCCGTGAGAACGAACGATGGTTGCGCGAACACAATCACAAAGAAAGTGTTCATCCTGCCGTATAGTACCGTAAGACTTGACGCCAGGAACGTGTACCTGGAAAATTTCGAAACGTCTGACGGAGGTTGGATTGCCGAAGCGGATCTCAAAACTAATCCGAATAGTGATACGAGCTGGGTTTGGGGATTGCCAACCGGAGCGCACATCACCTCGGGGGCTAATGGCTCGCAAAAGGCGTGGTGGACTGGTTCGAATACCACGGGTGATGTCACCTACTTCAACAATGAGAACTCGTTCGTGAACGGTCCATGTTTCGATCTAACCAAGCTCGAAAGACCGATGGTGTCATTGGATTACTTTGCTGACTTTGACGTATTTGACGGTGCCGTGCTTCAGTACTCGATTGACGGAGGAAACAACTGGCGCATTGTAGGTAATGAAGTGGCGGTAGGTGAGGGTATTAACTGGTTTAATGGCCGAAGCGTATTGTCTAACCCCGGAAACCAAACCGTTGGTCCGTACGCATGGACCGGAAATAAAGATCAGTCGCAGGGAACGTGGAAGAATGCGCGCTTCAACCTCGACATGGTTCCTGTAGCGTCTCGTAAGCAGGTGCGTTTAAGAATCGCGCTCGCAAGCAACGACCTGAATCCCGAAGGTGAATTTGACGGATTTGCGTTCGATAACTTCTTTGTGGGCAATAAGAAGCGCACAGTAATGGTCGAGCACTTTACAAATACTACCAGCACGAGTGCAAAAAATGCAAACGACTACCTTGATAATCTATATGCCGATCAGTCGAACTGGCATGCAGCGCCTGATTTCTTCAAGCTGCAGTATCATATGTCGGTGCCCGCCTTCGATCAATTGAATCGCGACAACCCGTCTGATCCAGGAGCGCGATCATTCTTCTATAACGTCACATCTCCGCCACATACGCTCATGGATGGATTAGTGGGAAGTTACTATGGCAAAGCGCTGAATGGAGATCATGCCCAAATTGACCGCGTTGAACTAGACAGAAGAGCACTTGAAGATCCGGAATTCCTGGTCGACACAGCGATCTTCCAGGCGGCTGCCAACGATGTGCTCAGGGCGCAGGTGTCATTCTCGTATGCATCCTCTAAAGCATTGACATCACCTGTCATCTTCCAGGTTGCATTGGTTGAAGATAATGTGAATGGAAACCGCAACGTGCTGCGGAAACTGCTCCTGCAAAGTGAAGGTCTCACCGTTAGCCGTTCCTGGAGCGCAACAGACGTTCAAACGGTTGATATCAATTACCCGATCGATGTGCCAGTCGTAGACCCAGCCAATCTATACCTGGTGGCATTTGTTCAGGATAAGACGACTCGGAAAATCCTTCAGGCGCGAATTTTCAAAGCGCCTGCAAAAGTCGGAATTACGCCAGTGGGTATTGAAGACGATCCTGCAACTGCCGAAATCAGGAACATCAATGTGTATCCAAATCCGGCCTCGCAACGCATTAACTTTTACCTGGAAAATCAGTTGACGGGAGATTACGGGTGGCATATTGTTGATCAACGCGGTGTCACCGTATTGAAAGGTGAACTCAGCAAAGACCTCACCTCACCTCAGCAGGTGCCAATCAGTTCGATTGCGAACGGTATTTACTTCGTTCGCTTTACGCGCGGAGATAAGACGGTGGTGTACAGGAAGATTGCGGTGATGAACAGTAACTAACCGTTTTTTAGTTCGTTGGTAAAATCGACAACCAACTGCTCGCAAGACCTTATAAATTGGGAAGTGACTCGAACAAGATCCGAAATGTTTGTTTTAGCCTTCCCATTCTCTTCAATAAAGAGGATGGTCTGTCGCTGATCGTGAATGCCCAACAGGGTGAACGAAGGCTTTACCTGGTGAGCCAGGCGCG
>DASWTP010000305.1:0-34771 GCA_036402075.1 Chryseosolibacter sp.
ATACACTATACGACTGAGACTTTGAATCCGAAAATTGAATAAGTGTTCTACCCAAGTCCTGATCGTTCGATTGCTTCGTATACGAAACAGTAGTGCCCGGGCAGCCCGAACAAGAACTTGGTGCAGCGAAGGGTTGCGAAATTGTTGTCGTTAAACTCCCCTATCTTCCTCAATCGAGTTCTGGATCGGCTGTTTTGCTTCTAAAGCGATGCGCGCAACGTAAGATAAAACGGAATCTCGACATGCGCTGTCGAGCGATTAAGGATGAGCTCTGCTGTCTTCTCACCCATGAGTTGAAAATCAGTCGAGATGGTGGTGATGCCGTTGAGGATGATCTTCTTCAATGGTGTTTCGTTGTACGAGATCACACCCACTTCTTCGCCCACCTTATAACTCGTTGATAGAATCCGCTCTATCAAAATCACGAGGTCGTTCTCCATCAGGTTGATGTACACCTCTCCTTTTGCAATCGGTTCCACGGAAATGTCATGCACGACCCTGGAAGCAAACGCATACTGATCGCAGAACTTTGAGAACCCCTTCAGGATTTCCTGCGGAAAGTACGTGTGCTGTGGGAAAATGATCTTCAGCGTTTGGTATTTTGAAAGTTGTGGGAGCGCCTTCTCCAACGCCTGGTATATGTCTTTCTCAAAATTTTCGAACACGGCAGCAAACTTGCCCTCAACACCGGGAATCATCTTGTCAAGCAGAACCAGTCGGCTTTTGTCAAGCTGGTTAATAATTTCGTGAGCGTTTTCCCCGCCTTCCTGGAAGTGCGGAATGATCACGAAGTGAGAGTAACCTGCTTTGTGAGTTTCCAGCAACGTGCGGAAAAGCGAATAGTCGTTGTTGTAAATATAGAAGTCGATTGCTGCGCGGTCAGCCAAAGAAGCCACGAGAGCATCGTAAATGATTTTCTTGTGTGCGCTCAGTTTGTTGAAGAGCAGAAAAATCTTCAACTGCTTGTTCACTTCAGTGTTGAGGATAAAAAATCCTTTGCCAGGAACGGAACCCAGAATGCCGAGGTGCTTCAGATGTTTATATCCTTTCTCTGCTGTATCCCGGGAGATCTCAAATTCGAAGCTGAGCTCGTTGATGGATGGTAATACGGCATCCTTCTGAATGGCACCAGACTGCACAGCATCGATGATGGAGTTGGCGAGCTGCTGATATTTCGGAGTTGCTGAGTGATCATCGAACCGGATGTGCTTAAAGACCGAGTCGCGGGCCATACTTCAAAATGATTGAAATGCTACAGGTTCTTTTTAATGAGGTCCAATTGATTAATGGGAATCAGGTTCACATTGAACTTCCGGACGATCATGCTCATCAGGGGATCATTGTGAATCTTTTGCACGATCCGGGCCGTCTGATTTGCATCGTAGCCCATCACCATCTGGTCTGTCAGCTCGAGGTGTTTCACCGAGTAAAAGAATCCCGCGATCACATATGGCCCGAATGGCGTATGCGGAATGTCGAACGAAGTGCCCGTCATGTTGAAAAGCGTATTCGGCAGATAGTCACCCGAGTGCTTGATCCCTTTCAGGTCCATGTAATAGTTTGCGGCAGTGATGCGTGATGCCTGGCGCGGGTCGCTCATGCTCAACAATCCCGCTAACGGTTTTTGCTGTTGCGATTGTGAGATCAGCAGGTCTTTCGCGTTTCGATCGCTTTTCACGTGCTTACGAATATACGTCTGAACGGTGTCCCAGAATTCCACCTCAGGTTCACCATCGTCCACGCGGATCATGGCATGGATGGCGTAGTCATTGATACCGCACGTAATCTGGATGTTCAGCATTCGCAGCTCGGAATCATGTTCAATGGCTCGTTCAAGAATTGTGCGCTGATGGCGGGGATGCGTGCGCAAAAGATCGATGCTGGTAATCCAGTCCCCGGCAAGGTATCCCTCGTAGGCATACACCTCCGTCAGCAATGTCTTTATTTTTGTGTCGTTGTATATCCTGATCTTCTTACCGCGAACTTCGATCTCCGGTTTTTCTTCCACGATCATTCGTTCGATCTCTACGCCCACGCTGCTTGCCCCAAGCATACCGCAGTTCAATGGAGAACCGTCAACAATTTTCAGATCGTGAACATGGCTCACATAGCTGTCGTTCGAATCCTCGGTAAGGTGCCCATGGGTTTGAATGTGCACGAAGTAGTAAATCGGTACATTCAGGTCAGAAACCGTTCGCTGTGCCTGCTCAAAGGTTCGTTTGATGTCCATGACCACATCGGGTGTTACAAAGGAGCCCGCAGCACGAATGGTGTGCATCTCTACATCGATGTCTCTTTTCTTACGGAATTCTTCGGAAACATGGGTGATGGCATCAAGTTGTATTTGATTGAGATCACGCGCGTCTGCGCAACCGATGAGAATGTGCACTTGTTTTTCTTTCATGGAAATCAGGTTCGTGTACAAGTATAGCGCCCAAGGGCTACAAAAACTAATGTGATCTTCTTGTTATCTTGTGTGCCGGAAAAGCGAATAAAATTCTGTTGTGAAGATCAATCCACACCACGCTGCAATCTTGGGCGAAATTCAGGCGAAATCGGGTGTAGCAACCAGCCACACCTTTCTCGACAGCTATTTAGGTAACTCTCATCCACGGTATGCGATCAACGCACCGAAGCTTCGTGAAATTGCCAGGAGCTGGGCACGAAACAATAAAGCATTATCAGCAACCGAATTTTGTAAGGTAGTTGATTCGCTGATTCACGGTGAGTCTTCTACCGAGAAAGTTATTGGCGGAATGATCATGGACTACGCCACAAAAGAACAGATTCAGTTCGATCCGAAGATTTTCGACAGCTGGATCGAGCAGCTTGAGGGCTGGGCGGAAGTTGACGCAGTATGCACTGGCCAGTACACTATCAATGCCCTCCCACTGCAGTGGAGCAAGTGGGAAAAGATACTGAAGCGATTTGCAAAAAGTAAAAACATTCACAAACGCAGAGCGTCACTTGTCTTACTGTGTTCACCCGTTCGTTACTGCCAGGAGGAAAGCATGGCAGCGATGGCCTTTGCAAATATTGAGGCATTGAAGCATGAAAGAGAGGTCCTTATTACCAAGGCTATCTCCTGGTTGCTGAGAAGCATGATCAAAAATTTTAAGAAAGAGGTGTCGGAGTATGTTTCGAAAAACAAGGACTCGCTGCCATCAATAGCCGTTCGCGAAACACTTGTAACTCTAAAGACCGGAAAAAAAACGAAGTGACCACTATTCGTCATTCGTCATTGACATTTCGTAATTAAAAAAGCCCTTCCAACAAATGAAAGGGCTTTTTTTGTGGAGCCGCAGAGAATCGAACTCTGGTCCAGAGAAGATAGTGAGATGCCTTCTACATGCTTAGTTGATATTCATTGTCGGGAGCAGCAAGGTCATCAACAACCTAAACTACACCTTAGTCACTGATCTTAGCCGTGATTAGTAACCTCACACGGAGCATATTTACTGAACGACACCGCTATACCAGCGCCCGCAAATCAAAGGCACTGAGCGATGATGGCTTCCCGCTTCTTAAGCAGGATAAGCTAGTAATCTCACTTAGTAAGATTAAGCGGCCATGGCGTAAGTATTTTCGCCAAGTATGTTGTAGGACTATCTTTCAAGGCTCTCATCCCATGAGCCTGCATGCTTCCACACGTCATTACACATCCTGTCAAAACCGGTCGGCCCCGTTAAATCAATTGGCAGTGGGCAATTGGCAGTGAGCAAAGTAAAGACAAATATAAACACAAAATAGTTTCAGTTTTTAACTGGTGATTATCAACGCATTCGAAGGCGAAAAATAAATCCCACCTGCTTTGCCTACTCCAATCTTGCTCCCGATAGCTATCGGGACCTACTTTTTTATACTGACCGCTTTTGCCTACTTGCCTACTTTTCTATCTTGCAGCCTAATGGAGAATTTTGTCGTATCAGCGCGGAAGTACAGACCTACCGGATTTGAAGAGGTAGTGGGTCAGGAGCATATCACGACTACGCTCAAGAACGCCATCGACAACAACAAACTGGCCCAGGCGCTGTTGTTCTGCGGCCCGCGCGGTGTCGGGAAAACAACCTGCGCCCGCATTGTTGCCCGGCTGATCAACGGCTTCGAAGAACGTGCTGAAAACAATGCCCTGAACATTTTCGAACTCGATGCGGCTTCCAATAACTCAGTGGAAGATATCCGAAGCCTGATCGACCAGGTACGCTACCCTCCTCAGTTCGGAAAATTCAAAGTTTATATTATTGACGAGGTTCACATGCTCTCAAATGCAGCTTTCAACGCATTCCTGAAGACATTGGAAGAACCACCGCCATATGCCATTTTCATCCTGGCAACTACGGAAAAGCATAAAGTGATCCCCACGATCCTTTCCCGTTGCCAGATCTTCGATTTTAACAGGATCCAGATCAGCGACATCGCCCATCACCTGAAAAAGATCGCCAAGCATGAAAACATCCCGGCCGAAGACGAGGCCCTTCACCTTATTTCGCAAAAAGCCGATGGTGCGTTACGCGATGCACTTTCGATTTTCGACCTGATGGTGACGTATTCGTCAGGCAAAGGCGTTACGTTCAAAGACACGCTGTCGAACCTCCACATCCTCGACTACGACTATTATTTCAAAGTAATCGATTCGCTGCTCTCTCAAAATCACACGCAGCCGTTGTTATTGTTCGATGAAGTTTTGAAAAAGGGATTTGACGGACACAACTTTATTGTTGGATTGAGTGAACACCTCAGGAACCTGCTTGTCGCCCAGGATGCACGGACTGTCATGCTGATGGAGGTTCCGGAAAGCGTGAAGAAAAAGTATGCTGAGCAAGCGCAGTCGGCTTCCCCTTCTGTTCTTCTTACCTGGCTCAACATCGCCAACCAGTGCGACATCAATTACAAGGGCAGCAAGAATCAACGCTTGTCAGCGGAGCTTGCGCTCATGAAGATGGCGCATGTCGGACACCTGTTTACCGTTCAAAACGGTGCACTTGCAGATGCAGGCTTAAAAAAAAAATTAGTGTAACGACTGAAGCCGAAGAAAACGAGTCGGGTGACCCTGTTTCCACTGTACCGCCTCCACCGCCAGCGGAAGAGCGATCTGCACCAGCGGTGATGCCGCCTCCAACACCTCCGCCTCCACCACCCAGCGCAGAGCCGCAAAAGTCACGAGGCATACCTAAAACGGTTAAACTTACCGATCTTTTAAAAACGGATAACAAGACCGCTGACAAGGAGGCCGCGGCAGCTGCGGAGAAGCAGTTGAATGAGCCGTTCACGGAACAACAACTTCGTGATGCATGGAACCAATACGCGGAACAGCGCAGAAAATATCAGGCTGAATTCCAGATGCTTTCTCAGCCGTATCAGGTGAACGGCACCCAGATTGTGGTAACCTTGCTTAGCCCGGTGCATGAAACCATGCTCAACAACATCAAGGTTGAGCTTGCTGGTTTTCTCCGCGAAAGATTACGCAACAGCAACATCCAGGTAACGGGTCAACTCACGCAGAGTGACGACAAAAAAGTAATCTACACCAACCGCGACAAATTTGACTACCTCGCAGACAAAAATCCGATCTTGAAGGAGATGAAGGATCGGTTGGGATTGGATACTGACTTTTAACTACTGGGATTTAGTACTGGAACGTGGCGTTTGGTCCTTGGAACCAATGAATAAGAACATCTTTTTAGTAAATGAAAAATATTCGAGAGATTTTTTCCCTTGTGGCTTTCGCGACCCTCCTAGCCACTTCTGTAGTCGCACAAACGTCAAGCAATGGCTCAATTTATGGATTTAATTATTTGGAGGTTGTTAAAGGCGATGGGAAAACCGCACTTCCCTTATTGATTGCTTTTCATTTCTCGTCCTCTTCCCCAACAGAGGTCTTGCGTTATTTTGATTCGCTTTCTTTTCCGGTGAGAATAATTGTGCCGAGAGGTAATTACCCTAAACGAGGTGGTTATTCGTACTTTCCCCGAGATCACTACTCGAACGATACCCTAACGCAAATGAGAACGGTGCAAGCCACCGTTGATAGTGTTGCTATGTTTGTTAAACACTTCCATGAGCTATATAATACTAAACCCATTGTCAGCGGCATTTCTCAGGGCGGAGATATTTCGCTGTTACTAGCGATCAATTACCCTGAGTTGATCAAAGCTTCATTCCCCTTGCTTGGATTTGTGCATCGCGCAGTTTATGAAAATTTATCCAAGCCGGCTGTATCCGCGGTACCGATCTTCCTCTATCATGGCGCTGACGATAAGATTGTCTCTAGTCAGTATGTAAAAAAGGAATTCCAATTTTTGAAACAAAAATTCAATATCGAATCATATTTCTATCCGAAGGTCGAACACGATGTCACCCCAGCAATGGAGAAAGACTATTCCAAAAAAATGATGCTTTTGGTCCAGCACTGAATATATCAGCACAGTTTTCAAGAGCAACAGTTGCCTACGGTCTTAGTCTTTCACAAACAATCCCCACCCATCCCCTTCTTTCGTTGTGCCGTTCTCGAAGGTTTGCACCCACTGGAGGAAGAGCAGCCGGAAGCTTTCAATTTCATCGCGGAGGAGTTTGAGGTAGCGTTCGTCCTGGAGGTCGAGATACTTGGCTGACGAGGTTTGTGCCAGCAGGCTTCGCGCGTGAATTTTGATGACAGTGGCATTTTCCATTTTCAGGATGTAGTCATCCATCGCTTCTGCGCCCGCGATTTTTGCAGGAATGATCATGGCATCCTGAAGCATAAGTTCGCGATGGTACTTTGCGCGACCTTCATCATTAAACGTATCAACGATTTGTTCCGTCAGGTCCAGAATCTCCAGGGCCTTCTTGTAGATCGGCAATGCCTCTAATTTGCGTTGTTCTTCTTCCGGATCGTAACCGTCATCATCGTGATCGTCATCGTCATCTTCCCACATAGTGCTGAAGGGTATTGAATTTGGCTCTACTATACTTTGGGAGATTGTCTTATTCGCTGAGGTTAATATAGCAGAACAAATCAGCAAGTTCAAAAAATACTTCGTCTCCGCGTAGATGTCCGTCTTCTGGGAGCTGTCCCAAACAATAATCCAAATACCCCGCGAACCAGTTCCTTGCCTACTTGCTTGGCCACGGGTGAGGCTATGACCTCCTCAAAAGTAGATTTTTCTCTTTTGGTGGAACGCGATGATGAAGCCTGCGCTGCCCGTTCTTCTTCATCTGTCTCCGCCACTTGCTTCATCCTGGCCTCAAGCAATTCAAAAGCGCTTTGTGGATCAACGTTGTCCTTGTACTTTTTATAAAGTTGCGATTGATTTAAGTGCTCCGTATACTCCCGCGACTGCAATGGACCCATCACGGATCGCGGGGGAACCAAATGCGTTACCACTGTTTCAGTTGGAATTCCTTTTTCATTCAGTACAGTAATGAACGCCTGGCCCGTTCCAAGCTGCGTGAATTGTTGTTCCATAGTATAGAACTGCGATGATGGGAAGGTTTTTATCGTTTCTTTGAGCGACTTCACATCATTTGGTGTAAACGCACGAATGACATGGTGCACCCGGTTTCCCAACTGCGAGAGTACACTGGCCGGCACGTCTGACGTGAGCTGCGTGCAGAAGAATACGCCAACGCCTTTGGAGCGGATCAGACGAATCACTTGCTCGATCTGATCCATGAATGCTTTTGAAGCATCTTTGAAAAGCAAGTGGGCTTCGTCAATAAAAAAGACCAGCTTCGGTTTGTCGAGGTCGCCAGCTTCCGGCAGCGATTGATAGATTTCCGCAAGCAGGGCCAGCATAAAGGTTGAAAACACTGCAGGCTGCCCTTGAATATCCGAAACATTCAGAATGCTGATCACACCCTGGCCGTCAACTTTTTCGAATAGGTCGTCCACATCAAAGGAAGGTTCACCGAAAATATGGTCGACACCTTGCTGCTCGAGCGAGACAATTTTTCTCAGGATCGTGCCGGAGGTAGCTGACGAAATTTTCCCGTAATCGTTTTTGATCTCCTCGGCACCTTTTCCCTCAGTCAGGTAGTTCAAAACCTTTTTCAGGTCTTTAAAATCCACCACGGGAAGATTTTTGTCATCGGCATATTTGAAGATCACGTTGAGCACTCCGGTCTGAACTTCATTTAGTTCGAGAATTTTACTGAGCAGGATCGGTCCGAACTCGGTGATGGTGGCACGCATCTGCGCACCATTCGTTCCGCTCAGGGAATACAGTTCTACAGGAAATGCAGACGGCTGATATTGGATTCCGAGGGCAGACGCTCGTTCCTGAATTTTATCGTTTGTTGTGTTTGGCTTCGCCATGCCTGAAAGGTCTCCTTTGATATCGGGCATAAAGACCGGAACGCCAGCGGCAGAAAGTTGTTCAGCGATGAGCTGAAGTGTTCTCGTTTTTCCCGAACCTGTGGCCCCTGTTACAAGCCCATGCCGGTTCATCATGCGCAGCGCAAGATTAACCTTTGCATCGCTTAAAATTTCGCCTTCCAAAACACCAGCTCCCAAATAAATGCTTGACGTGCTGAACGTGTAAGATCTCTGTATTGCGGAAATGAATTGTGATTTGTCCATGAACCAAACTTAATAAAAGAGCCCTAAACCGCCTAGACGGGAGTAGCGTATGCCTACCCTAAACTTTCATCGCGAACCATAGCGTCTATAGCGCCACAGCGGTGAAGGAAGAATTGAAATAAAAGACAAGCGTTCATCAAAATTCCGAGCCTACCTTCGAGAATAGCTTCTATGGTCACAAGTGCCTTTACCGCAGAGACGCAATGGCGCAATGAAACGCTATGGGAAGAAAAACGAACGTCACAAATTGAGCCAGGAGACGTTACTTCTCCTCCTCATAATTCTGGAACGTGACCAAAAATCCCAACGAAAACACCTGGCTGAATTGGGCGCCAGTATCCTGGTCGTAGTCGTAGAGCAGTACGCCACCTAACGTGACGTTGAAATAGCGGTTCACTTTGGCGATGAAGTCCACGTCAACGCGGTGGTCAATAGTTTTCGCAGCAAGAGTTTCATAGTTGGCGTACATCATATAGCGCCATTTCAGGTTGAGGTTGGTGGCGATTTCTTTGTTGAAATCGGCAATCATTTGGAAAGCCAGCCACTCAAATCGCACGGTCTCAGTTGAATCTACACCATACGGCTGAGGCCCAACGCTCTTGGTAAAGCGGGTTGGATCGCGCACGATGGTAACGCGAGGCGCGAAAGGCGAGATCCTGAGTTTAAAATAGTCTACGGGGTGGTATTCCGCACCGATGGCAGCCGTAATAAACGCTGGGGCAAACGCATCGGAGATCAGGTCTTTGGTTCCATCGTCCTTATAATTGTAGCCTTCATCAAACTGTGAAAGGAAATTGAGTGATGTAAACACTCCCCAATTTTTACTGAGGTCGTAGCCGTATTTTGTGTCCAGGAAAAGCCTGTCGATCGTTTTACGCTGGCCCTGACCTGCATTGTTTACGAAGCCGAATGCCAGGTCGATTTCGTTATCCCACGATGCGCGGTCTTGCTTATAGTTGGCGCGGTAGTTCAACAAGGTGTTAAATCCAAGCGAATTTACGCCCCCAGCCTTCCAATTTGAAGAAAATGAGGCCTGATTCAGGTTAATCGCAAAATTGAATTTTCGTTTCCAAAGCTGAGTTGAATCTGTATTCTGAGCAAAAATCAGAATAGGCAGTGACAGCAGGATCAGGAAAAGGATGAAAACGAGTATGGTTTTCTGGAGAGTCAAGACAATATTCATTATTGATGATTTTATAGGCCTTAAAAAAGGATACCAAACCACCAACAATTACTAAATATTGTTCAACTTAATCTCGTCAAGCGCTACTTCTGTGAGCGGTTTGGTGATAAATTTAATTACATGATTGTTATTCACAATCTTGTCAATGTCGCGTTTGTTATCCGAGCTTGACAAAATTATCACTTTGCATTTGTTTCTGACCACCTCGTTAAACTTCTCGAATTCGTAGAGGAATACAAATCCATCTACAATAGGCATGTTAATGTCCAGGAAGATCAGGCTGGGAAGATTGTCAGCGCTGCTCTGATTTTCCCGCAAATAGTCAAGCGCGGCCTTACCCGAACCCTTCACTTCTACCCGTTTGGCGAACTTAGTGATCTCGATGATCCGCTTACTGATGAAATTATCAGTATCGTTATCATCTACGAGCATTACTAAGTCTATGGCTTTTGTATCTGTTTGCATTAACATTATGGCGTAACATGTCTGCGCGTTATCGCCCAGAATGCACAAAAATATTCTTTTTTATAAAATATGGTAACCCGCAATCAAAAATTGCGGTAACGCAGGTAATAAAATAGCCCTAAAAGCCGAAAATACTCATTGACGTTGCTGAATTTTAAGTTTTTCGCCTACCGCGAGCGAAAAATCTTTTTTTGCATTCCAATCCATGAGCTCTTTGATGGTAACTCCATACTGACGTGCTATGCTGTAAAGGGTATCGGAAGATTTCACTTCATGAACCACTTCTTTTGATGAAATAGTGGGAGTAGCCTTGGTAATAGGCTGACTGTCAGAAAGCTTCAAAACCTGGCCGATCCTGAGCCCTTGTTGAAGATCCAGGTTATTCCATTGAACCAGGTCCATTACTCCAATATTGTACATTTTGGCGATCGAATAGAAGGTTTCCTTAGCCTGCACCACGTGCTCCGATTTTTTGATTGTTGGCAAAGGTTCACTGATCTGCTCATTTGCGGTTTGATCAACAGTAAGGGTCTCCTCATTCACTGGGTCATTTTTCACCGGTTCGGTTTGAGAAGCCTGACCGTTTTCCACCGGATTGGTTGTAACCGTTTCTTCTTGTGTTTGCACCGCGACATCATTCATTGCCTCCGGTTGTACGTCTAATTTGCTTACCACCGTTGTGGCTGGAATTTCGATCGTATCCTTTTTAACTTCTTCCGTAGCGCCAGCAGTCCAATTGAAAGTATCGGAGTTATCAACAGCTACGGGCTGTTCAACTGCTGCAGCAAGATTGTCAGTCGCTGGACGCATGGAGGCGAGGTAGATGGTTTGACCTGCAGGTACCACAATTGATCCTTTGATCCTGTTGAAGCGCTGCAGGCGTTTCAGTTGAACACCATACCGCTGACTGATCTGCCACAGATCTTCACCCGCGGTCACCTTGTGGAAATTCTCAGTAGCGCGTCCGCGTTTCTTGCCCAGGAAATAGTAATCGCCTGCGCGGAGCGTCTGAGCCGAACTCATTTCGTTCCATTTCAAAAATTTTGAAAGCTCTACATCAGCACGGGCTGCAAGAGCCGATGGGGTTTCACCTTGTGCGGCTTTGATCGCCCAAACGCTGTTTATGCGCTTTTTCTCAGCTTGCACTTTAACGGCTGGAGATGTCGCTGCCGGCTTCACTGTCTTTTCGGTTTGATCGTTGCTCGCAAACACTGGAATTGAAACTGAACTGGCATTGACTACCGGAACAGCAACAACATACGTTCTGTCACCCGGCACATCTCCTGACTTTGTCCACTTGTTGTAGGCAATCAGCTGTGCTTCATCCACGCCCACTTCCTTCGCAATCTGCCGCAATGACTTACCATTGCTGTTCGGATACACGATCAGCTCAACCTGACCTTTACCGGCCACGGCTGGCTCGTATGCAACTTTGTGTGCCAGGAATTTTTTCACATACCAGTATGTCTTGCTGGTGATCTCCATATGCGAGGCCCCGGCCTTCGTATCGCTGACACTCCGCATTACTCCGCCCGCGCCCATCTGGTAGGCTTGAAGGGCGTAAATCCAGTTGTCGAAAAATGTATTGTTCTTCTTGATGTAACGCGCGGCTGCACGTGATGAAGATGCAATGTTGAGACGCTCATCAATGTGCCGGTCAACCCGAAGACCCATCTCAATGGCGGTGAAGTCCTTAAACTGCCAGAAGCCTACTGCGTTAGACGTTGAAACCGCGTCAGCAATAAGGGCACTTTCCTGAAGGGCGAGGTATTTGAAATCGTCTGGAAGCTGTTCTTCCGCAAATATCTTTTCGATGATGGGGAAGTACGAGCGTGCGCGCTCAACTTTGATCGCGTAATGTTTAGGCGATTGTGTTAAGGCGTCAACGTCTTTCTGAATCTCTCTGCGGGCATCGTCACGGATGGTGAGGGTGATGCCTGCAAATTCCATTTTATGAGGAACCTGAGGAGTCTGCGCAGCCAACGGAAAAACCGCAGCAAAAAGTAGCGCAACAAGTATTCGCATAAGGTCAAAAAAATTTCTACTGTTTGACTTTCCGTAACATCATTATGCCATCCCGAACCGGCAGCAAGACACTTTCAACACGAGGGTCTTCGCTCACCTTCCGGTTGAAGTCAACAATTGCCCGGGTGTCTTTGTCCGGTTTTGCATCCAGCACCTTTCCGCTCCACAACACATTGTCAGCCAGAATAATACCGTTCAAATTTACGTTATCTATCACTAAATCGAAGTATCTGCTGTAATTTTCTTTGTCGGCATCAATGAATACCATGTCAAACTTCTCGTTCAACCCCGGAATAATGGTAATCGCATTGCCAATTCGATAGTCAATCTTAGAACCAACGTCCGATTCACTGAAATATTTCCGAACGGTGTCTTCAAGTTCTTCATTGATATCGATTGTAATTAGTTTGCCGTCCGGAGAAAGTCCTTCGGCTAAACAGATGGCGGAATAGCCGGTGTAGGTTCCGATCTCAAGAATTCGTTTGGGTTTCAGCATATGGCTGAACATCGAAAGAATGCGTCCCTGCAAATGGCCTGACAACATGCGGGGCATCATCACCTGGGCATGCGTGTGGCGATTTAAGCGCTTCAGAAGATCGCTTTCGGGCGTAGTATGCCGCTCGGAATAAGCGAGTAGGTCGGGGTTGATAAACTCCATAGGAATGCAAATAACCAAATTCCAATAACCAAAAACCAAAAAATGCACCCCCTCCTCACCGGAAGATCCAGTCATCGCAATATCAGTACATCAGTGACTCGCAAATTCCCTCACAGAAGCTCTGTTTGGTTTGTGATTATTGGTTATTGGTGCTTGTCTTATCCGGCTCCATAATCAAATAACTCATCTTCTTCTCGTCAAAGATGTCTTGTGCGATTTCGCGGAGCATTGAAGAAGTGGTCTCGTCAATTTGATTGTAGGTTTCTTCCAGTGTGGGTATTCTGCCAAGATCTAAAATGCTTCGGCCCATCATCAGCATAAGACTGAGGTTATTTTCTTCCGCCATCGCCAATTGACCTTTGATCTGCTCTTTCGCGGATTCAAGCTGACGACTGGTGAGTGGTTTTTCTGTAAACCGGTTGAGTTCTTTTTTCACCAGGTTAATGCATCGGTCCAGCTGCTTCGGTTCGGTTCCGAAAAACACGGCAAACAACCCGGTGTCGGTGTAAGGCACGTAATGCGCATCGATTGAATATACGAACCCGTACTTTTCGCGCAACGCGAGGTTGAGGCGTGAATTCATTCCGGGGCCACCGAGCATATTTACCAGGATGAACAATGGAATCCGGTTAGGATGCTTCAGTGGATATGCATCGCGGCCAATCGCAACTTTAGCCTGCTTGATGGTTCTGCGCAACACTTCTTCTTTCGCGTGATAACGCTTAAACTTCTCACGACTAAGCAACGACTTCCTGAAACGAACGCCTTCAAAATACTTGCGCGCCATGCGCTCAACTACGTCAGGCGAAAGGTTTCCGACAACGGAAAAAACAATTTTATCGGTGCTGAGATTCTTCTTGAAAAACGACAGGAAATCCTTTTTGCGAAATGACTTGACAGTCTCCGGTTTACCAAGAATGTTCATCCCCATCGGGTGATCTTTGTACACAATCGCTTCGAACTCGTCTTGCAGGGCCTCGTCAGGGCTATCGTAGTACATCGACATTTCCTCGAGGATCACACCCCGTTCCTTCTCGATCTGATTTTCAGGAAAAATTGAATTAAAGGTGATGTCGCTTAAGATATCAACAGCCTTTTCAAAATACTGGTCGCGCACCGACCCATAGAAAACTACTTTTTCCTTGTCGGTAAATGCATTGAGTTCACCTCCAACCGAGTCAAGGCTGTTGATGATGTTGTATGACCTTCTTCTGCGTGTTCCTTTGAACGCCATGTGTTCCCAGAAGTGGGCTATCCCCTGGTTCTCGGTATTTTCATCTCTGCTGCCAACATCCAGGATGATTCCACAATGGACGATCTTGGTCGTAGCGAGCTGTTGATGCACCACCTGTATTCCATTGGATAAGCGAAAGATCCTGATATTTCTCATCTGTGCTAAGGTATTAAATTAACTGTTTCGACTGCGAACACTTTTGACCGGGATCGGGCAAAGCGTTTGCCATTGTTTTAAGGTTTTGCGTATAATTAGTAAGGAATTTCAACTGGCATAATCATTGCAAATTTTAAACCGCTATGAGTACACAAAGAGTAAAAACCTGCTTCACCATTACCTTTACTAATGAACAGTATGACCGTGCCCGGTCGTATGTAGAGGAAATGAAAAAACACCGCAACCGGGTATACTGGCTAGGAAAGGAAGGTAAAACCGATGAAGAACTCGTAATTGAGCAGATTGCCCATCGAATTTTATCGGGATTTTACAACTCTGAACCCTTTACAGCTGGTAAACAAATTATCAGGATGGATAGTGCCGTGAACGGCTAGTTTTTAGGTTGGGGAGGAAAATTATCAAATTCAGATACTGACAGCCAGGTACTGGGTACTAGGTTCTCATGCCAATCACTGGCATTTTTAAATGCGGTCGAGCACTTTCTTGATAAGTGAGTCTACGACTTTGTTCGGATCCTTTGCAAACTTGTTTTTTATGCGGTTTGCGATGATGGCATTTACGCTCAGAATCTCGTGTCCAAGCAGCCGTCCCATCGCATAATAACCGGCAGTTTCCATCTCGAAGTTTGTAAGCCAGAAATCGCTCGTTTTATTGTGATAATAATTAAGGTCTTCGAGGAGCTTTGGGTACTTCGTTCCGATTCTCAATTCGCGACCTTGCGGGGCATAAAAGCCGGGAGTTGTTACCGTGTTACCGACAATCATGTCAGATCCCCCAATCTGTTTTTTTAGCTGATCGGAACCTCGCACAACATACGGTGTAAATGGAATTCTTGTTTTCGCCTGGATGTCTTCCGCGATTTGCTGCTCGAAGTCGTCCTGCCTAAGATCATAGAACGCCATGAGGTTGTCAAAGCCAACAGCGTAATCGGAAATGAGGTGAGCGCCCACCGGGATATCTTCCTGCAACGCCCCGGATGTTCCGATGCGAATGATTTTCAATTTCTTCTTTCTGCTCTTGGGTTCCCGGGTTTTCAAATCGATGTTGACGAGCGCATCAAGTTCGGTCAGAAATATCTCGATGTTGTCCGTGCCGATGCCGGTGCTCATCACCGTAATGCGCTTGCCATTATACGTTCCTACGTGTGTGATGAACTCCCGCTTGTTCATTTCAAACTCAATGTCGTCAAAGAATTCGCTTACGCGGTTTACGCGATTGGGGTCACCAACCGTAATGATGGTATCTGAAATCTGTTTTGGAAGTAAACTCAAATGGTAGACACTCCCGTCTTCATTCAGGATCAAATCAGTCTCAGATATTTTAGGCATAGTGGGTTATGCGTTTACTTTTTGTGCAGGATTACCAAACACGGTTTCGCCCGCTTTCACCGGTGCGATTACTACAGACCCTGCACCAATGCGTGCACCTTTACCAATGGTGATTCCTGATACCACCGTCACCCCGGAACCAACAAACGCCTCCTCTTCAATCACCACACCCGGGTTAATAATGCTTCCAGCACCAACTTGCGCGAAGTCATTCACCTTTACTTCTGCACCGATGATTACCCCGGCATTCAGAATACAATGATTGGCTACCGTTGCTCCGGCACCGACCTTCGCACCAACGTCAATAAAATTGCCGTGGCCGATCGATGCAGTCTTCGCAATGATGGCGTTGGTATGGATGGCATTGACGGGCTGCATGTGCCTAGCTTCCTGAACCATCTTCACAATCGTCTTGCGTAGCTTGTTGTCGTCAACAGCAACAAACGCTTCGCACTTTTTACCAATCAATTTCAAGAAGCCGTCATCATCGGTGCTTCCCAATACCTGAACGTCATCGATCTCAGTATTGTGAAGGGCTTTATTGTCGTCCAGGAAACCATAGACAACATTGTTGTTCCCCTCGAAAATCTCTTTCGCAGCACGTCCGAGAAAATTTGCGCCAAATATCAGTACCGGATTTTCCATTTTATTTACTAAAGTCCTTCGTTGATCCTCCCCTTATTCCTTTACTACGTTTGCGCGAGCTTGCGAAACGCATTTTGCAATCGGCTGGCGACTGGTGGGGCAAGGAGGATCAAAAATACAAAGAACGGAAGATATCCCACGCGATATCGTGCAAGTGTACCAAAATTTGGCGTGGACAGTGTGATGAAAACCGCCAGCAATATTACATAGACAATGATTGCAACGAAAAGTATGGCAACGCCTGACCGGTGAATGGCAGCAGCATAACGAACAGCTACGAGCGTCAGAAACAACAGAACGAAGTTTTCGGCACTAAGCAGGACTGCCAGCGCGTTGGTGGCATCGAAAAACAGCGGACGGAACAAACCGGCAAACAATGCCTCCGGGCTATGGCTAATAATACTCGCCAGGGTTGGTTGTAAGTTTTCAAAAACAATGACAGCTTCAGGCCTCGAAACCTGGTGAAACACCTCATAATTATTAACCATTACCTGCAAGAGCTTGTGCGCGTTGAAGTTTGGGTGGAGAAATGTTACGACAAGGATCAACAAAAGAAAAAATGTCAGCCACGATACATAGCGCTGCCAGCCAATCGTAAGCGCTGGAATGCGCGCACTCAGCAAGCGATACGTCAGCGAGGCAATGATTACGGAAAGAAAAATGCCTGCGAAGTAATACTTGAGACTCCAGAGCAAGTAAATCGCTAAAAGCGTGGTGATCCAGCTCGCAATCGAAACTTTCTTAGAAAGCCAAATCCTCAAAAAAATCCCACAAATAAAATAAAGTGAGCCCATCGCCAACGTCTCTTTTATGAGTCCGGAGGTCCAGAATACGATCGATGGAAAAAATAAGAAGGCAACGATTGCACTTGCCGTAGCGTTGGGAAAAGCCGCATGTATCTGCCTGACGAGATACCACGAACCAAGGAAGGACAGCAGTGTTACGTAAGTCGTTACCAGCCAATAGTTATTAAAACTAACCAGGTTGAGCAGGCTCACAATTTTCACCATGAGCAGGGCACGCTCATCCCCGCTGAATGTTAGTTCAACTCGTAGATCTTTCAGGAAATCGGAGGTGAATAAAAAGTAGAGGTAGGAGGAAGAGTCGGTTTCGGCAAATTCGGAAAGCCTGAGTCCATCGGCAAAAAATAACAACGTGTCACCAACCCTGTAGTGGAAAGTATAGATTGCGCCAAGGCCGATCCCAGCTGCCACCTTTGCTGCGATGGCTGGCCAGAAAAATCGCTTTAATGACGTCTCCATTCGAAAGATGAGCACCACATACCACAACACAGCTCCGAAAAAAACAAGGCCTGCAAACGTACTCATGCTTTATTGGAAAGTATGGAGAAACCAATGTTGCAATCGAGGCAGCGCTTTTTGAGACAGTAGCTATTAAAGATTTCAATTAGCCCCTGTGTATCAGCTGCAGCGCGCGAGGAGATTCCTTGTGCGTTCCAGCGTTTTATGATGGCATTGTCTTCAGCGGGTATGTGCTGCATGATCGTGACGGCACGGTCAACAAACCGCTGTTCATCTTTTTCTTTTCCAAAAGCCACCATCAATGGCACGGCCGTGTTGATCAATAAATTATAAACGCTGGAAGTGCCCAAGCCGGCCAGGGCTTCTTCTGTTGGATAATCAAAGCGATAGTGTTTTTGCCAATAGTCCGATTGCTTTACCGAAAACATTTCCAAAAGGTCCTGATAACTTGCGGCATCTACAATGTTTGAAAACATATTTTTTCGGCTCACAAGCAAGGCTGCAAGCTGGGCAAGCCGGATGGTCGGAAAATTGGCAGGCCGCAGCCGTAAAAATTTCCATTGCGATTTGTTCATTCTCCGGTCGAACAACGAATACTTTTTGCTCAGGAAATCATACTCTCGTTTGAGTAACGCAAAGTAGCTGTCTTGTTTTTGTTCATCGAGAAAGCCTGCCTGGCCAAATAGTAACGCTTCGACCTGGAATAACTGGTCATGCTTTTGTACAATCCGATAAGGTAGAATTTCCGCCAGACGCTCAAACGCATGGTTGTTGATCTTGAAGCCAAAGTTCCTGGAGATGAGCTGATACGCGGTTTCCTCCCAGTCGTGCTGATTTCGTGCGAGGCGATCACGGATTGCTCGTGACTTGCTTTCCAAACGTTCTATTAAAGCGCGTTCGATCATGGTGAGCCTGGTAATTTCCTTCACATGGGCGAGATGATGAGCGCAGGGTATGGATTCCGGCTGGTTGATTAGCTTTCGATACCGCAAAAGTAAATCGTCAGAAACCCGCCCCTTGAGTTCAATGGTGGTAAGGCGCGATCCGTCTTTTTGAAGTATGGTTTGGTTCTCCTTCCAAACCACATGAAGAATGACATTTTCATAGGCCTGGTCAACGTGATGACGATGGCTGATCCACTCCGATGATTCAATATGGATTTCCACATGACCGATCCACACTACCGTCCCGACCTGGATCTTCGCGTTCAGAAAGTCGGGGCCAGCGTCAGTGTTTTTAAAGCCAGGTTGTAATACAGAAACCAGCTCGCCAGAAGTGGTTCGGAAATCATTCTTGTCGAAATACTGGTGTTGCCAGATGTAGTGAAGAAATGCTTCGTTCATAGTGCTAGTTATGAGTCAAAGCATCTGCGGTGGTGAGGCAAAAATACGGTAATTAAGCCAGAGTTAGCTAATGGCTATGGCCTTGGCGATGGCGATGGCTTACCATCGTTCCTTTTGGTCACGCGAAAATCCCGTGTTGCCTACAAATACTGTTGAAGGTAACGCTCCATTTCCTGTTGAACTTTTTTCGCTTCGTGGCCGGCAGCGGTCGCAAAGTCTTTTTCAGAGGAGGCGTAGATAATCGCGCGGGCGGAATTTACAAGGAGACCACATTGCCTGTTCATTCCATATCTCGATACTTGTTCAAGGTCTCCTCCCTGAGCGCCAACCCCCGGCACGAGGAAAAAATATTCTGGAATGAGATTTCGAATACTTTCGATCTTATCAGCCTGGGTTGCACCCACAACGTACATCAGTTGGTCGGGCGTGCCCCACGTCTTCGATTTGAGAATAACATCCTCATATAATTTTCTACCCGTCACTTTCGATTCGATCAATTGAAAATCACTTGCACCCGGATTGGATGTATGAGCAAGTAGAATCACCCATTTGTCTTTGAAAGCGAGGAAGGGCTTAACGGAATCTTCACCCATGTATGGGGCAACCGTGACCGAATCAAAATTCATTTGTTTAAAAAATGCGCGAGCATAAAGCGATGATGTGTTCCCGATGTCGCCCCTTTTGGCATCGGCAATAGTGAAGATGCCTTTTGGAATGTATTCGATCGTTTTTTGCAGGCTTTCCCACCCCTTGGGGCCGAGTGCTTCGTAAAATGCAATGTTCGGCTTGTAAGCAACGGCATACTCATGCGTAGCGTCAATGATCTGTTTATTGAATTCGAAGATCGGATCAGGTAACGATCGCAGGTGGATCGGAATTTTTTCAATGTCTGTATCCAGACCAACGCAGAGGTACGACTGTTTTTTCAGGATTTGGCGGAAGAGGTCGGTTGAAGTCATAGCAGGGAGCCAGGTTGCCGGAAGGCCGGGTGATGTAAAAGTAGAAAAGCTTTTGGCTTTTAGCTATGGCTATGGCAGTTCATTCCTTATGAAAATATAAACCCCAACGCAAATTAGGGCTTTAAATGTTAAATCAGCGGAAAACTTTGCCATGGCCATGGCTAATAGCCATCGCTAATCACCTCAAGTCAATCACTTCAACGCCCGGGTATTTCTTCGGATCGAAGGAGAAAAACGCATCTGCTACATTCGCGTTCGGATTGAATTTTGTAAGCGTGTACTTGTAGCGGTTGCCGCTCTTGTCAAACATCGTCCAGCTTTGGATGCTCTTGTCTTTCTTGTTAATGAACATCTTGATCTTGAAGAATTGCGCGTCTTTCTTTTCGGGAACAAGGTCTATCTCTTCGCATAATACACCACCTTCGGTTTTATCTGCCAGGTAGAGGTATTTGAAGTTTTTCTTGTAGATATCGTAGATCTTTGACGGGTTGATTTCGTCAGAGTTTGGATCGTAATTATCGATATTCACTTCTTTTGCCTCCGGTAAGTAGGTCCACATGGTAGTACCGTTATTGATCACTTCCTGTTCGGGCAATACCAGGCGATACTTGTCACCTTTCACCGTAATTTTTCCTTTAAACTCCTCATTGATCTTTTCAACATCGTTGGTGAGGGTGTATGAAATGTTCGCTTCGAAGGAAGGAATGCTCTTATATTTTTTGCTCATAGCGTCCAGCGTTTCCAGCGCTTTAGGATCGTACTGGGCGAACGTCAACTTTACAAAAAACAACAAAAGGAATGCTAAAAACGGCTTTTTCATTATTCTGGAGTATTCTTTGGTAGTGCAATATTACGATTGTGAGTGTCTTTCCCGCAACGCATTCAATAATTGTTCCAAACTCATTTCATCTTTAATCAGCACTTCCCGGGCTTTGCTGCCCTCAAATGGGCCGACAATTCCGGCTGCTTCCAGCTGATCGATCAGACGACCAGCACGATTATATCCGAGCTTGAGCTTACGCTGGATAAGCGAAGTACTTCCCTGCTGATGCATTACAATAAGTTTCGCGGCTTCCTCAAACAATGCATCGCGGTCTGACAAATCAACATCACTTGCTCCGCCTTCGTCATCGCCCTCATATTCCGGCAGCATGTACGCTGAGTCATAGCCACGCTGCGAGCCAATGTAGTCGCAAACGCGCTCGATCTCGGGCGTATCGATAAACGGACACTGCAGACGAATAATATCCGAGCCGGAAGATAACAGCATATCACCTTGGCCCACAAGCTGGTCGGCACCACCGGTATCGAGAATTGTGCGGGAGTCAACTTTCGAAGTTACGCGGAATGACAAACGCGCGGGAAAGTTCGCTTTGATAACACCGGTGATAACGTTCACGGAAGGTCGCTGCGTTGCTACTACCAGGTGAATGCCGATAGCACGCGCGAGCTGAGCCAGACGTGCAATCGGTGTCTCAACTTCTTTGCCCGCAGTCATCATCAAGTCGGCAAGCTCATCGATTACCAGCACAATGTAAGGCAGAAAGCGATGTCCTTCCTTTGGATTCAATTTTCGCGCGACAAACTTCGTGTTGTATTCTTTCAGGTTACGCGCACCGGCATCTTTCAGGATCTCATAGCGGTTCTCCATTTCGATACAAAGGGAATTGAGCGTGTGGACAACTTTCTTCGTATCGGTAATAATTGCTTCTTCGCTGTTTGGCAATTTGGCCAGGAAGTGCCTTTCCAGTTTGCTGTAAAGCGACATCTCCACTTTCTTCGGATCGACAAGAACGAACTTCAGCTGCGAAGGGTGCTTTTTATAGATCAACGAGGTCAGAATCACATTCAATCCAACGGATTTACCTTGCCCGGTGGCACCCGCCACAAGCAAGTGCGGCATCTTGGCCAGATCGATGATCAGCGCCTCATTCGAAATTGTTTTCCCAAGGGCTACCGGTAACTCTTTGTCGGTTTTTCCGAAGGCTGCATTGGCAAACATGGACCGGCCACTGACCATCTCGCGGTTCTTGTTCGGAACTTCAATACCGATCGTTCCCTTGCCCGGAATAGGAGCAATGATACGGATTCCCAATGCGGACAAACTCAAGGCAATATCGTCTTCCAGATTTTTGATCCGTGAGATCTTAATACCGGCATCCGGCACAATTTCGTATAGCGTAACCGTTGGACCAATGGTTGCTTTGATGCTTTGAATTCCGATCTTAAAATTCACCAGGGTAGCAACGATCTTGTCTTTATTTTGATTTAATTCTTCCTGCGACACCCCTGCTTTTCCGCCATCGTATTCATTAAGCAATTCCAGTGTGGGAAACTGGTAGTTGCTCAGGTCAAGCGTAGGATCATAAACGCCCTGCTCAGCAACGAGTTGCTCGGCAAGCTTGTCGGTATCAAGGATCGGTTCTTCAATCGTGAACGAGGGCTCACCCTTAGCGGCATTTTTTACCGGAGGCGCAGGCTTCTCAATCTCAAGTTTCAAATCTTTCAACGGACCTGGCTCTGGCTCCTGCGGCTTCACCAGCAAAATCGGCTCCGGCAGTGGCTCAGTCTTCGATTGCTCGGGCCAGTTGTCTTTTTCGTCAGTATACGTAGGAAGCAGTCCATCATCTTCTGCCTCTTTCTCAGTTTCCTTCCCGTCAGGTACGATGGCATCTGTCCCCATTGGCTTCGGATCTTTCGTTTGGAATGCCGGGATAGCGGTAATGTTGAAATAAAAGATAATGAAGATGAAGAGGCTGAGGATGAGAATGAGGAAGGTTCCCCAGCCAAACATACTCTCGCTGAGAAGCGCGAGCTGGTAACCTAGCCCACCGCCAAGAAAAGTCCACTCGCTCGTTCCATCATTCACCAGCGTCATGTAACCGAGCAGCAGGCACAGCCACAAACCTGAAAAGACTGAAAAAACTGAAAATGAAAAAACGCGGAAGAGCTCTCTGTTAAAAACGATTTTGAACCCAACCACAAACAGCAGCGGTGGAATGAAAAACGCAGCCACGCCAAACCACCGGAAGATAAAGTAATGAGAAACGAAAGCTCCATAGAGTCCGAGCCAGTTTTCGGTTTCACGGCCCGAGTCAATCAGCGAGGAGTCGGCCAACGCCTGCACTACGCTTTGATCTGCTTTGCCTGTGAAGAGGTAAGAAAATAGCGCGAGAAAGAGGTAGACACCTGCGATCATGAGAAAGAATCCACCCGCCAGCTTAATGCGTGGATCCTTCAGGAAATCAAAGTTGAATTTTGATTTAGACGACTTGCCCTTCTTCTCCTTTTCAGGCTTCTTAAACGTATTTGACTTGTAGGTGTTCTGTGCCATTCTCTCTAATCTACAAAACTAAGAAAAACATTGAATCAGGGGGTATTTTCAGGTCAAATAATGGGCGCGTACTTCAAGAAGCCAATCACTTTATGGTCGCTTGAAAAGAATGTGTATATTAATTTTTGAAAACCTTCAATCCCCCGAAGATGCTCCGTTCTGTTCAACTTTTGCTTATCGGAATGCTATGCGCATTTTTTTGCGAAGCACAAATATCCAGCACGTTCGACACTGATGCCGATGGTTGGACAATTTTTTTCGGTGCGAGCGGAGCCAGTATACCAGGCACGCATAATGCCACCGGTGGAAATCCGGATGGCCATGCATCGTTGACTTACAGTTCCGCGACAACTTCAGTTCAGTCATGGATCGCTCCCGCAAAATTTCGCGGCAATAACGTTGTTCGCTCGTTGGGCATGAATTTACGATTCGACTTGCAGCAGTCTATCGCGAGCACTAGCCCGGGCGTCCAGGGAGACGTTCGGATCCAAAGCTCGGCCGGCACCATCATATATGTATTTTCAGTTGCAGAACGGCCCACCACAAGCTGGCGCAGCTACAGCATTAAATTGGATGAGACCGGAGGGTGGCGATGGAACGCCACGACCGGTGCCGCAGCGACACGTTCGCAGATCAAAGCTGTTCTTGGCGACATTGATGCACTTGAGATTGCCGCGAGCTACGCGCAGAACGCCAGCTATACTGCGCGTATTGACAACGTTGTACTTGAACAGAAGTCTCTTGTGACAGCCCCGGTAATCACGAACTTTTCACCCTCCACCGGTGCACCCGGTACGGCCGTTACCATTACCGGTACATCGTTCAACTCAATTCCCACAAATAACGCTGTATTTTTTTCGGGGATGCGGGCAAATGTTATATCTGCCTCTTCAACACAACTTGAAGTTGAAGTTCCAAGCGGAGCAGGTTACGGTGCAATTAAAATCGTAAACATTGGGACAGGCCTTACGGCTGAAAGTCTGAAACCCTTTAGCCCTACATTTGCCAATGGCGGCAGACTAATTCCTTCGAGCTTCAATAAACGTGTGGACCTTCCCGTCACAGGTGTTACAGCCCTGAACGGTTTGACAACCGCTGACGTGGATGGGGACGGATGGATGGATGTACTGGCCTCCGAATCAGGCAACACCATTTCAATTTTCCGAAATCTGGGTGCAGGAGGAGACTTGACGCCCGGAACGTTTGCCCCAAAGTTTTCGCTCACGGGTGCGGGTAACTCGAGCGGATTGCGATTAGTTGATCTTGATGGAGACGGCAAGAATGATGTGGTCGGCCACTATGAAACCGGCTCGCTGGCGTACTTTGCTACGTTCAGAAATACGAGCACACCTGGAAATCTGTCATTTGAGGCTGGCGAGTTTTGGTATGGGCTTGTTTATTCCGGATCGTTTTCCGCTGTGCTTGATGTTGACGGTGATGGACGCGCAGATCTTATAGGACAGCACGGTAACGGCAGCGTAAGCCCCGATTTATGGATCGCTCAAAACATCAGTAGTCCTGGCGATATCGAGTTTGGTGTGTCTGAAAGTTTTTTTGGTGGGTCGACACTTGATGCCGGAGCTGGCGTTGCATACGGGGATTTGGATAACGATGGAAAGCCCGAACTGATTGTCGAGCACGCTTTCGGGGGCCAAATTCAGATCATTCAAAACACTTCCACGCCCGGTGCGATTTCCTTTGGAACGCCTTTTCCTATTAATGAAGGTTTGAACGGTGGTGTTGTCGTTGCCGATATGAACGCTGACGGCAAAAATGATTTGCTCTTTAAGCAGGGTTCAAGCAATGACGATGTAAATATCAGGCTGAACTCTAACGCGGGCGGAACGCTTGGTGCTACCGACTTTGCCACGGCAGTTGTACTCAATACGGACCTCAGTACATATGGGGGTGTAAGCGTTGCCGATATGAATGGAGATGGGAAGGTTGATATTCTTGCAAGCGACTCCTACAACATTGCCGTGTTTGAAAATATTTATAGCGGAGGTGTATTCAACGCCCTTTCATTCGTTCCGGGATACCTTCACGAAGGTGTTGCAAACTCGACTTACCCTACAACTCCGATCGCCTCCGATTTTAACGGAGATGCGAAGCCAGATATTCTTATCGGGATAACAAACACGAACCCGATCCGGCTTGCATTTTTTCAAAACACCAATGTGATCGCTCCGCGCATTTCCGTCAGCACGGTGTCACCACTGAAAGGCCCAGTGGGAAGCGTAGTGACAATCACGGGAACGAATTTCTCATCGGTTGCTTCTGAGAATACCGTGATGTTCGGCAGTATCAGGGCAAACATAATAGCAGCGAGTCCATCATCTATTTCCGCGGAAGTCCCCGCAGGTTGCTCCTATGATTACGTATCCGTGTCAAGGAACGGCCTTACCTCACGTTACCACCTGCCATTCAATGTCATTTTCTCCCCGGGTGTCTCCACCATCACTTCAACATCCTTTGCTCCACCAGTGGACATCACGATGCCTTCGCCCGACTTCGATATTGACATTGCCGATCTTAATGGCGACAACAAGCTTGATATTGTTGCTGAAGGAGCATCTTTCTTTTCATACGCGTTCCGTAATGATTATGCCAGTGGACCTTTGACTGCCGGGGCTTTTGTGTTAGACCACACGACTGCAACGTCTGCCCAGAACTTGAAGTTGATCGATCTCGATATGGATGGCAAACCCGACATTGTTTCTAGTAATGGGATCTATCGCAACACCTCCACCTCTTCTGACATTTCATTTAATGCCACTGTGGGTTCCGGGTCAACATTAAACATTGGCGTAGGCGACCTCAATCTCGATGGCCGACTGGACTATACCGGTGTGACAGGAACAAGCTTGTCCCTGCTTGAAAACCGGACTCGACCTGGAGATTTTGTTAGTGGAACTTTCGAGTCAGTGGGCAGTCCAAGTAATCTTGCGGCAGGCGGAACAGGTGTTGCATCCACGGTTGCCGATTTTGACAATGACGGTTACGCTGATGCTGCTGCCACAACCCAGGCAGATGCACTTGTAGTCTTTAAAAACAATTCCGCGCCAAGAGTAATCAGCAGCTACTTCTCTAATATCGGAAGCTTTGCAACCCTTGACTTACCAGGTAGAATTTACGAAGCTGATATGGATGTCGATGGCAAAATGGATCTGGTTATTTATCACCAAGGCACTGGTACATCAGGAAATTTCTGGTCACTCTTTCACAATACAAGCTCACCGGGATCAATTTCGTTCGCCCGCGTAGACTTCCAGGTTGGACCGAATCCAGGAACTGCTAATATTGTGTGCGGGCCGAGCACGGTGTCAGATCTTGATGGCGATGGCCGACCAGAAGTCATCATAACCTCAGCTTCGGGTACCACAGCCAACCAGGGATTCCTTGTGTTTAAGAATAATACAAGCCCCGGGAATGTTACAAGTACTTCGTTTACTTCGTCAGGGTTGATTCAACTTGCCGGAGCGAGAGCCGTTGACGCAGCCGATTTGAATGGCGACTCGCGGCCGGAATTGATCTTCACACGCACGGGTAATCGCTTAAGCGTGATTGAAAGTACTCTTCCAATTACTACGCTATCATTTTCCACGCAACCTCTGACCACCTCCCTGTGCAACACTACAAACGGGACGCTTACCGTTGCTGCGTCAGGAGACGCTAATTTACAATACCAATGGCAGCGCCTTAATACAGTGACTGGTCAATACGAGAGTCTTGTAAATGATGCTACCTACACCGGTGTCACAACGGCAACACTCACATTTTCGAATCCGGGTCCGAGCGGGACATTCCGCGCAACAGTTAGGGGCGACTTTTCTTTCGCAACGTCCGCCACAGCGGTGGTGACAATTACTACAGCTCCCTCTGCCCCAACAACCACGGGTGACTCAGAGTGCTCAGGTTCATCGGTTGTACTTAATGCCTCTGGTGGTTCTGCTGGAAATTACCGGTGGTATACTACATCAAGCGGTGGTATCGCCCTTGCTGGCGAAAGTAACGCTACGTACACAACGCCAGCGCTGACAACTTCTACAACGTATTTTGTAGCGATCAGCAATAATGGATGTGAAAGTAGTCGCGCTCCGGTGACCGCCTCGATCATTACGCTCACTCCTCCAACTGTTACAAGCAATGCACGGTGCGATGCAGGCGCAGTAGTCCTCTCGGCTTCGGGTGGAGCGAATGGGGCCTTCAGATGGTACACGGTCGCTAGTGGTGGCAGCGCGCTCCTTGGTGAAGTCAACAGCACCTTTACAACACCATCGCTGTCCGCGACAACTACCTACCACGTGTCGCTTACGGACGGAACATGTGAAAGTGCACGAACTGCTGTGACGGCAACAGTTCATACACCGCCACCAAAACCCATCATCACGCCAAGTGCGACTGCATCTGGCAACACAGTAACGATTTGCACTGGTTCGGTAACACTTTCGGCACCAACCGGATTTACCTATTTGTGGTCTACTGGTGCCACTACCCAACAGATTACAACTTCGTCCGCAGGAGCATATTCCGTGCAAGTCACGGACGCCAATAACTGCACAAGCGTTTCATCGGATGCCATCCAGGTGGCCATTAACCCTTCCCTCTGTAATAGTCCTCCCGTGATCGAGACCCAAGAACTGACAGCAGAAATTGAAGGCAGTGTATCACTAGACTTGTCAACGATAATTTCCGATCCCGATAACAACATCGATTTGTCATCGGTAACAATCGTAACGCAACCTCAGAGCGGGGCTGTAGCCACCATCGCGAACGGCCAGCTTCAGCTTGATTACTCAGGAGTGTCGTTTTCCGGAACGGATGTTGTCACCATCCGCGTATGCGATTTTGCAGGAAGCTGCACCACAGAGAATCTCACAATTGAGGTAATCGGTGACATTGAAGTGTTTAATGCAGTCTCGCCCAACGGAGACGGCCTCAATGAATTTCTTCGGATCCAGTATATCGAGGTGCTTGACCGAACTCGAAATAACAGAGTCACCATCCTTAACCGGTGGGGAGACAAAGTGTTCGAGATCTCCAACTACGATAACAACACGCGGGTGTTCAAGGGACTGAATTCCAATGGCGCGGAACTCGCTTCAGGCACATACTTCTATAAAATAGAGTTCACAGGTCAGGACGCTCCATCAATGAAAAGTGGATACCTGACGTTGAAACGCTAATTCCGTTTCCCACATCCAAAAAAAACCCTTCGTCACGAACGGGATTCGTCTTTCATGTTTTTTCGTATCTTCAAATATTGTCGTTTCACTACACCCACATACAAACATTATCCCAATGAAACATTTGTTCAGACTTTCACTGACAGCGTTCAGTTTAACGGTCTTGTTCTCGTGCCAGCAAAGCAAAGAGAAAGAAGGTCCGCTCGTTGAGGTAGAACCGCCCAAAGCAGAAAAGGTTCCGTTTGAACTCGCAGCCCACGGCAACAAGCGCACAGACAATTATTACTGGATGAAGTTGTCAGATGCGCAGAAGAATGCAGAGCAAAAAGACGAGCAAACGCAGAAGGTGCTGAACTACCTGAATGCGGAGAACGATTACCTGAAAGCAAAACTCAAACACACGGAAGCATTCCAGGAAAAACTGTACAATGAAATCATCGGGCGAATCAAACAAACGGACGAGTCGGTTCCCTACAAAGACAATGGCTACTGGTATTACAACCGCTATGAGCAAGGCCAGGAGTACCCGATCTATTGCCGCAAGAAAGGATCACTCGATGCGAAAGAGGAGATTATGCTCAATGTGAATGAGCTTGCGAAAGGACATGATTACTTCCAGGTGAGTGGATTGCGCGTAAGCGAAAACAACAATTTGCTCGCTTACGGAGTTGACACTGTTTCACGCAGACGCTATACCATTTACGTGAAAGACCTCACCACGGGCAAAATAGTCGATCAGCCGATTCCAAATACGGAAGGATATGTAACATGGAGTAATGATAACTCGATCTATTTCTACACTATGAAAGATTCCGTTACGCTCCGTTCGGAAAGAATCTATCGTCACAAAGTTGCCACCGACCCGGGCAAAGATAAATTGATCTTTACGGAGAACGATGACACGTTTTACACTGGCATTACAAAAACCAAGTCAGACAAGTACCTGGTGATATGGTCAGGAAGCACGCTTACCAATCATTACCAGATCCTCGATGCCAATAAGCCGGAGGGTCAGTTCAAAGAATTTTCACCGCGCGAAAAAGGGGTTGAGTACTCGATCGACCACTATGGCGACAAATTCTATATCGTTACCAACCTGGATGCAGTCAATTTCCGGTTGATGGAAACCCCGGAGACAAAAACAGCCAGGAGCAACTGGAAAGAAAAGATCGCTCATCGCAAAGACACGCTGTTGTCCGGGATTGAAATCTTCAAGGACCACATGGTTGTGACCGAACGAGCAAACGCCAATACGCTGATGCGTGTGATAGACCAGAAGTCTGGCAAAAAACATTACCTCGATTTCGGAGAGCCGGCATATGTCGTGTATCCTGCAACAAATATCGACTTCGACACACCCCTGCTCCGTTATGGATACGCCTCGCTCACCACGCCAAGCTCAACCTATGACTATAACATGGTGACCAAAGAAAAGACGTTGTTGAAACAGCAGGAAGTTGTTGGTGGCTATAATCCGTCTGACTATGTGACTGAACGCCTTTGGGCGACCGCTGATGACGGCACGAAAATCCCAATGTCAATTGTTTACAAGAAGGGAATAAAGAAAGATGGTAACAACAATACGATGCTGTATGGCTATGGCTCGTATGGTTCAAGTACCGACCCATTCTTCTCATCTACCCGGCTAAGCATGCTTAACCGCGGATTCATTTATGCAATCGCGCACATTCGCGGTGGACAGGAAATGGGCCGCCAGTGGTACGAAGACGGAAAGATGTTTAAAAAGAAAAATACGTTCACCGATTTCATCGACTGTGCAGAATACCTGATCGATGAAGGATATACTAAACCGGAAAAATTGTTTGCATCAGGCGGAAGTGCCGGAGGCCTGTTGATGGGCGCAGTAGTAAACATGCGTCCTGACCTGTTCAAGGCAGTGCTGGCAAAAGTCCCATTCGTAGATGTTGTAACAACCATGCTTGACGATGATATCCCGTTGACAACTGGCGAGTTTGATGAGTGGGGAAATCCAGATGTACTTGAGTCATACATGTATATGCTCGAATACTCGCCCTACGACCAGGTGAAACCACAGAATTATCCGAGCATGATGGTAACGACCGGACTCCACGATTCACAGGTTCAATACTGGGAGCCCGCCAAGTGGGTTGCAAAGCTGCGTGAAATGAAAACGGACAACAATACTTTAGTGCTTCGGACGAATATGGAAACGGGGCACGGTGGAACGACAGGTCGTTTCAAAGTGTACCGGGAGACCGCGCAGGAGTACGCGTTCATTTTTGACCAGGCGGGGATAACGGAGTAAAAGATCCAAGTACCAAATTCCAATAACCAAATTCCAAACAGTACACGACAAGGTAATTCAACCGTGGCTCCGTTTGGAATTTGGTTATTGATTATTGGAAATTTTATCGCTTAGAATCGTGAGCACTTTACATCGACATCTGCACTCTTAAATGCCTTGGCCAGGAGCTTTCCGGTCGCAGCGGCTTCTGTTTTTTTGCCAAGTTTTTCCTGCGCAAGCACTAGACCCTTCAGTGACCAACCATTCAGTGGATTTTTTCGAAGGTCGTCATTAAAAACTTTTTCCGCTTCGGCAAATTTTCCTGCATCATACAATGCTGCGCCAAGAAATTGTCGCGCTGGTATTTTCCAGTCCGGAGGTTCATTGTAGCGAAGGTCGTCTTCGGCATCCACTGCTTTTTGAAGTGCGGCAAGCCCCTCTGCAGTTTTGCCTTGTTTCAATAGTAACTCACCTCTCAACAGGTTCGCAGCAACCTGCACAACCTTAGCGGCCGGATTGAAGGAGAAATAGAATTGATTCAGCGTATCAAGCTTGCTCAGCGAATCCACTTTATTGGAGTATTTTTTTGCTGCAGTCACGTTTCCCTTTCGCACCGAAGCCAACCCTTTTGCATAGTTGGTCATGAGGTTTGCATAGATATAACTGTCATCGGCATCAGGCAATGAAAGAATGTCCTGCCACTTGCCAAAGCGAACATAGGCATGCAACGGTTCAACCGTGAAATATTGCGCAAACGCTGGATTTGAGTTTGTAATAAGACTCCCTTTATACGCCAGCTTCATCGCGGTTTGAATTGCCAATTCACTTCGTCCTTCCATGTAAGCACTGTACACCACAAAGTCGACATTGTGTGGGTAGTAACCCCAACGATACATGCCGCGGTTAGAAGAATTCGCCAGGTATTCTTCATCCACAAGCGAAGCACGTTGGTTCAGCATGGTTGAACGATCGTATTGACCGGTACGAACATAGATGTGAGAGGGCATGTGAACAAGGTGACCAGCACCGGGCATGGCGTCCTCTAAAAATTTCGCGCTTGGTAAAGCAAGTTCGGGATGTGACGCTTCCACCAGGTGAATGTAGAGATGGTGCGCGCCCGGATGTTGCGGAAACTTTTTGATTGTATTCTCCAGAATTTCTTTTGCTTGCTTCGTTTCCGGCTTTGGTGAGCCATCTTTTTGCCAATAATCCCATGGCATTGTATTCATGATGGCATCCGCACAAATCGTGAGGGCTTCAGGATCATTCGGATGTTTTTTTGCCACAACAACCATCGCGTCCGCATAAGCTTTGTTGAGGGAGTCACGCACCGCATACGACTTCCCGTTATAGCGCGCTGCCATCGCATCAATCAGATCACGTTCAACTTCCGTGGCGTTCTGCTTTCGCGCGATTGCTTTTTGGATTGCATCGAACGCGAGCTTTTCGCGATCTGCTGGATTCACGTCATTCAGGTTAGGACCATAGGCAAGTGCAAGTCCCCAGTATGCCATAGCGCACTCCGGATCCTGAACCGTTGCCTCACGAAACGACTGTATCGCTTCCCAGTGGTTGAACCCGTACACCAGCTTGAGTCCCTGGTCGAAAAACTCCTGCGCTTTAGCGGATGACGTTGAAATTTTGTAACGAAGATTACCCATTCCCGGCAAAAGCTGCGCCTGCTGGTAGGTAGTATCATTCCAGTCGATAAGTCCCGCACCGCACATCGTTATTGGGAGTGAAGTTGGCTTTACCGAAACGACCACCGGCTTTTCATACGGCTTCCAGGAAACAATTCCAATCAGGGTGAGAACGACCAAAGCGATCATCCATACATATTTCATTTTTTTCATACGGAGGGGTTTAAAAGCAAGTCATACGACAATACGTTCAGAGGGGTTTTGAATTTCGCGTTTTTGGTGACAATCTCAGCGCCTTGCAGCGCTTCAATCCTTCGCTGGCATGTTTTTATGTCAAAGCTTACTAAAGTTAATGATTATGACACAAAACCGTATCGTCTACACCATGCTCCTTTTTTTTACGCTTGTGCTAAGCGCCTGTAAAGAAGAAGCCGAGATATCAGCGCCTATCGTGGGCAAATGGAACGGACAGGAGGCTGACTTCAAAATCAATCCTTCAGGAATTATCCCTGCATTCACATTAAACGAAGACGAGTTGCCCGTTCAGCTGGAATTTAAGAATGATGGAAAATTAGTGTTAACGGATAAGAACGGTGTGAGCAAAAACGGCTCGTACAACCAGTCAGGACAGCAGCTCACCATTACAATTGACTACACCTTCGAACTCATTGACATGTCAGGGACCTACACGATAAAAGAGTTGACCAACACTACGCTGCAGGCAGAGACGGAAAGAGAAGGAAGTTACACGCATCCTGACACAGGCCAGCAGTTTGACGGTAAGGTGACCGCGACCCTCGTATTTACGCGAGCCGCTAACTAGCTTCTTGCTGCGAGCTTCTTGTTTATCGATTTAACTAACGATGGTCCCTCGTATATGAAGCCGGTATAAAGCTGAATAAGATCCGCCCCTGCATCTATTTTCTCGAGCGCATCATCGGCAGTCATTATGCCGCCAACGCCTATGATGGGGTATGAAGGCCCGAGTGCCTTTCGAAGAAACCGGATTACCTCCGTTGAGCGGTCGCGAAGGGGAGCACCACTTAAGCCTCCGTTTCCAATCTTCGCTAGTTCCTGCTTCGGTGTCGACAACCCGTCACGCGAAACTGTCGTGTTGGTCGCTATGATTCCATCGGTTTTGGTAGTGATCAAAATTTCAACGATATCGTTTAGCTGCTCATTAGTTAGATCGGGCGCTATCTTCAGCAATACAGGTTTCGCTTTCGGTTTTGCATTGCTCAGCTTTTTTACATAGCCAAGAAGTTGCGTGAGCGGCTCTTTCTCCTGCAATTCGCGCAGACCGGGGGTATTCGGTGAGCTCACATTTACCACGAAGTAATCCACGTGGTCATAGAGGGCTTCAAAGCAGATGCCATAGTCGTCAAATGCTTTCTCGTTTGGGGTTACTTTGTTCTTCCCGATGTTTCCCCCGACAATGACGTTGGACTTTCTCTTTTTTAATCGTACTACGGCAGCGGTTACGCCCTCATTGTTAAATCCCATGCGGTTGATGAGTGCACTGTCGGCCGGGAGCCTGAACAGCCTCGGTTTTTCATTGCCGGGCTGCGGCTTTGGTGTCAGCGTGCCAATCTCGATAAATCCAAAACCGAGGGAAGCAAGTTCATCGATTAGCCTGGCGTCTTTGTCGAACCCGGCTGCGAGGCCAACGGGGTTTGGAAAGTGAATTCCGAAAAGAGTCCTGGAAATTTTACTTTCATGATGTTTAAACATTCCGCCCATGGCTTTTTTTCCTCCCGGCAGAGAGCCGGCCACCTTCAAAAGCCTGAAAACCAAATGATGAATCTTCTCTGCATCGACTAAAAAGAGAATTGGGCGAATAATTTGCTTATACATGGCTGCAAAGATAACGGAGTTCAAATTCAAATAAAGTTTTACCCCCTATTCCGATTCGTGAATGGTTATTTTTTATAAGTTCGCACTGATAAATAAACTTAAGTTCACCATGAAAAAAATATTACTACTGGTTGCCTTTTCAACAATTCTGACGATCCAGTCGCAGGCGCAATATGACAAGGGCGATTTTCTTTTGAACGCAGGTATCGGCTTAGGCTATTATTATGCCGGTGGTGTTCCGCTCCTGGTTTCTGGCGAGTGGCTAGTGACAGACAAAATCTCTGTTGGTCCGTATGTAGGTTACACAACGTGGAACTACGGTTATTTTGCAAACGACTATCGCTATACATTCCTCGATTTCGGAGCGAGAGGCTCGTATCACTTCAGTGAATTGTTCGGAATCACAAATGAGAAAGTAGACGTATATGGTGGTGTGTTCCTCGGCTTCCTGGTTTCAAGCTATTCTGGCCCAAGCGGAACATTATACAACGATGTTTATGGCGGTGGTGTAAGAACAGGTTTGCACGCTGGTGCACGTTATTTCTTCTCACCTAAAGTGGCGGGCTACGGAGAACTCGGATACGGTCTGGCACCACTTTCTCTTGGCTTGACCTTCAAGTTCTAAGGAGAATAATTCTTTTGAAAGATAAGAGGC